>CAMOPG010000221.1:0-2518 GCA_946622165.1 uncultured Erysipelotrichaceae bacterium | reverse complement strand
ACGCTCAGTGCACCGCTTCCGATGACTGCTTCAAATACCTCCGGCAGCATCCTGTCCGGTTCTGCGTCGGGAATGATCCAGCATCCGCCGCTTCTCTTCAGCAATGCCTTCAGCTGGTCCATCAGCATCTTCTTCTGATCCAGTGTCAGATAGGTCAGCAGTGCCTGGGTGATGATCGTCTCAGGGGAATTCATGGATGAGATCAGCTGGTCCAGTTCCTCGTATTTTGTCAGGTCCGCACTGAAATAGTGATTATGGGCAAAGGCTTTGGCACCGACAAGATGATGGATGTGATGCCGCAGATGTTCCGCGACATCCGGAAGATCAACGCCGATATAGATATGATCCGGGTCACAGAATCTCAGCACACGGGGAGAGTACCCGCAGGCAAGATCCAGGATCAGCGGATTGTCATGTTCCAGTATCAGCTGGTTGGTCCGCTCATACAGGATCTCTGAGATCAGTGCAATGCACTGGGGAAGGAGATCTGCCATCGGGATATGCGAAAGCACACCGAGTATGCCCGGAGAAAAGCCCAGGACACTCTGGAACGTAACTGCTTCTTCAATGCCAAGGTCTGCCAGCATCAATAAATTGACCTGGGCGGTATTGCTGACGCGGGATCTTTTCATGATCGCTCCTCCTGTATCTGTTATTCACTCATGACCAGCGTGAACATCGTTTCGATCTGATTCATCGCAAACTTGTATTCACCCGGTTCCAGCGGTTCAAGGTCACTGATATCTCTGTTCAGTATGACGTCTGCACCTTCTTCCAGTACATCGGAAAGATCATTCCATGCTTTATCAGGCGGCCATGCAAGGATATGCCATTCATTTCCTTCTTTCCTGAGCAGTTCAAACTGCTCACCATACTGCCATGGACTGCCGCTTTGATTCTGCAGCGATACTTCCAGCATGCCTTCTGAATATCCGGTCACTTCCAAGGAAATACCATCTGTTATGGATGCAGGATGACTGTCCAGCATCATGACAGGCTGGATCAGATCTGCATAGGATTCCTTCGGACCGGTCCATGTATTGATGCCTCCGAACTCTTTGATATTGGTATATCCCAGATCCGCAAGTTTCTGCGCTGCCTGCTTTGAACGGTTTCCCGACCGGCAGTATACAAGGATCACCTGATCCTTGTCAGGCAGCAGGGCAGGTGGCTCTTTTCCGATGGTTTCATTGGGCAGGTTCACAGCACCGGCAATATGCTCATCCATAAATTCTTCTTCCGTGCGTACATCGAGTATGATGATGTTCTGTTCTTTCTGCATGATCTCTGCTGCTTCTGCCTGGGAAATGCTCTGCCACGTTTTCTGTCCGGCTGGAGTGCAGGCTGAAAGAACCAGACTGAAAACAAGTGCTGAGATCCTCTGAATAAGATTTGCTCCATGACGTTTCATATGATCCTGGTGCTCCGATACTGTCTAAACATATAGTATCAGATTCTGACCGGGTTTTGATATGTTGAAGAATCATGAGTTTCTTCTCAGACCTGTTCTGATAAACATACATAACAGACAGAAGCGGTTGACAAAAATAGACCGCTTCATTTTTGGTATACTTTCCAATATAAGAAACAGGACAGCGTATATCCGGTATACGCAGGGAGGTGTTTATGGACAGGAAATGGAAGAAGATCGTTTCATCGATGATGAGCATCCTGATGGTGATCGGTATGCTGCAGATTCCGGCATATGCCGAAGAAGAAACGGTTTATGAGGAAGAGACAGCTGCGGAAGAAGCAGTGATCATGGAAGAAACAGAAGAAACTGTTCTTCCGGATGAAACGGAACTGACCGAGGAAGCAGCTATTTCTGAGGAAGTGGAAGTGATTCCGGACGAAGAGGAACCTGAAGCAGAAGAGCCTGAAGCTGTACAGGAAGAAGCGCCTGAAGAAGTGATCCCGGCTGAGACTGCAGAAGAAGCTGAACCCTACAGCATTCCCGATCTTACGGAGAAACTCCGGCTGACGGTAACTCCTGACAAACAGTACGTCACGATGCGTCTGTATGCATCGGAAGATGTTTATGAACAGATCAGGAATGAAACACTATACATGGTGTATGCGTATTTCGGGGACAAACTATGAATACCTATATTTGCTTGATTTTACGCTATTTTACAGACATTACACGTATAATCTCGTCGATCCGATTAGCCGTGAAAGGACCGTTACAGACGGCGTTCATGTTTTTGCGGCGTTGGATCTCGTTTATAGCTATACAATTCATGCAAAAAATCCTCATGTTTTAAAACGAAATATCTTCGATTATAGTATTCGATTTAAAGGTACTCACAGTGATGCAGAAACTGCTGATTATTTAGGAATTACAAGAATACGTGTTGCCAGATTAGCACGGGAAATGATTAAA
The DNA here is from genome assembly GCA_946622165.1 of uncultured Erysipelotrichaceae bacterium. Lineage (GTDB taxonomy): Bacteria > Bacillota_I > Bacilli_A > Erysipelotrichales > Erysipelotrichaceae > Bulleidia. The sequence goes on along the minus strand of CAMOPG010000221.1, from coordinate 135 downwards.
GAGGACTATGCTAAATGGCACACAGATCAGAACGGATCACCTGACTCAGAAAAGGAAGGTGAGAAGGATGATTAGTAGAAATGAAACATTCTATTTTCTAAAAGTCCGAATTTGCACCAGGTGGCTGAAAAGTAG
>CAMOPG010000220.1:0-2586 GCA_946622165.1 uncultured Erysipelotrichaceae bacterium | reverse complement strand
TCACCCACGTCTGATCCGGTCGGTCAGGCGTGGTACTCTTGCCAAAATGATAGAGCTGTTTGTCGAAAGTGATAAACAGCTTTTTCAATAGAAATACTAAGATATAGTATTAAATCACAAAAATAACTACTAAAAAATAGTATTTTATTTATGACACCACGAAAAAGCACCCAGTTCATACTGAACAGGATGCTTCAGTAAAGATCAGGGAAACATATATGAATATTTACTCATCTGCTGATAGATGATCTCGCGGACCCGTTCTTTGATTTCTGCAGGATAAAAGGGCTCCTCAGACAGGATCTGATCAACTGTCCGATGCGAAAAGTGAAAGTGCAGCTGAGCCTTATACATACTTTCCACAGCATCAAGCTGTTCCTGAAAATCCCATGCGATCGTTTTGGATTTTACGGTTTTCATCAGTTTGATCGTATCTTCTTCGAGCGGATAATCCATCTCAGTATCTGCCATCAGAGAAGCTCCATTGTCAAAAACCGGGCACAGTCTGAAGTTTCCGTCAGGTTTCTGGATCACTGCAATATTATGCAGATGACGATCCTCGTTCAGAAAGAAAGCGTCGATCTCGAGCAATAAACAGAGGTATTCTCCAAAGTGACGAAGATTTGTCAACGCTTCTGTCTGCCTGATCAGAAAAGATGCTCGATCCGGTACTTCCGGTATTCTGAATACTGAACCATAAAAGCTTTCTCCGCTGTGGAATTGATGAAACAGCCTTTCCAGTGTGATCAGTGATTCTCCGGGTTTCAGAAAATCGGCGCTGGAACACCCGTTCAGTATGCGAGATCTGTATTTTATCTGTTCAGTTTCATACATTGTGATCATTTCCGGCTTCAGGTCTGAATATTTCAGCAGACACGAAACAGTATATTCTGCCAGCCCCTGGTAACCGGATTGATCCGCTTTGTACCAGCGGCCGCCGGTATTCCATTTCAGCTGATTTCCTTTTGAGGACTGTCTGTTTTCGGAACAGACATCTTTTTCAAACAGTTCAATCATATTGTCAGATCCTCACGATCTTTATCCAGAAGTGATCTTCTGCCATCCTTCCATGTGTTTTCTCAATGATCATGAAAGGATCGTAAAAAGGAAGGTCAAGTTCATCCAGATGCAGTTTCATCTTATCTCTGGTTCTGGGAAAACATCTGCTTTCAAGGAAGTCCTGATATTGGGCAAAAGTCGGCTGCTCGATCGTACCGAATGCTCTGTACATAGGAAGTGCTGTGAAGTTCCTGATACGTATGATCCGGTCTTTTTCATTCACGTCGATCATCGTGCAGCACTGATCATAATACATATACAGCAGACGGATCGGATATTCCTGCTCCGGAAGCTCGTATTTTTCCGGGATCGTTCTGTCCTCAAACAACAGTGAGATCAATGGGATTATGGGTCCTTTGATCGGCGTGTCGTTCTGTTCCCATTTTGAAACAGTCTTGACTGACACACAGATAAAATCAGCAAATTCCTGCTGGGTCATGTTCAGGCGTTTTCTTGCGTTTTTAATGTCTTCTGCATGCAGTTCTTCCGGAAAAATATATTGTCTTCTCTTTTTCATATATATAATATACTAAAAAATAGTATTAAAATCAATAATGCACTACTAATAATTAGTAGTAATATGCTGCCGATGTTATATTCGGAAGTGTTCATCGTAGATGAAGAGACACACAGCAAGACCATCATGCGGACATCAAAAACAGATTTCCCCCGTTGTAAAATAAATCAGTTGTTATATAATGGGAAAGCTTGAGGGAGTAACCGGCATGAATGCCGGGCAGGTCGTCAGCACGGTGGAAAACACCCGGACTGCCATGAAAGGTGAGACTCGTGCACAGATTTTGCTGTGGACGGGGATATTATGACGTTTTCGGATACAGCAGGTCTGTATCCGTTTTGTTTGGGAGGTTATATGTTAACTGCAGTTCTTTTATTCCTTTTAGGATTTCTGTTATTGATCAAAGGCGGAGACTGGTTCGTAGACGGAGCAACCGGTATCGCACATCGTTTTCATCTTCCGGAACTTCTGATCGGTGCTACTGTTGTATCGATCGGTACAACACTGCCGGAAGTCATGGTATCTTCACAGGCTGCTCTGCAGCACAACAGCGGCATTTCCTATGGTAATGCCATCGGTTCCATTATCTGCAACACCAGCCTGATCGCGGCACTGACACTGGCTATCAAACCGGGTCCTGTCAACCGCAATTCACTGAAGCTGCCTGCAGCAGCCTTCTTCATCGCTGCAATTATCTATTCTGCAATCGCTTATACAACAGGTACTTTTACAAGATGGCAGGGCATCATGTTCCTGGCTTACTTTGTCGGATATATGATCCTTTCCGTAAAGCAGATGACTGCTTCAGGCGAACAGCCTGAGGAAGAAGAGGAAGAACAGCCTCAGCGCACACTGCTGATCGAATGCACACTGCTTGTGATCGGTGCTGCAGCGATCGCATTCGGCGCAAATCTGCTTGTTGAAAACGGAACACTCATCGCAGCCGCATTGGGCGTGCCTGATTCTGTTATCGGACTGACTATGGTAGCGCTCGGTACTTCGCTGCCTGA
>CAMOPG010000219.1:0-2605 GCA_946622165.1 uncultured Erysipelotrichaceae bacterium | reverse complement strand
TGTTCCAGCAGTTCGCATTCCATGACGACAGGGAATTCTTCAATGATCGGAGCGTTGACCTTGTCACTCTTTACAGCGTGGTATCCGGTACGTTCAAACTTATCATCGATCTTGTTTCCGCTCGCAATACCGAAGAAATCCGCCGCATCCATGTGCGCTTCATCAGCCAGAGCAACTGTGAAGGCTTTGCTGTGCATGATATTCAGCCATGTCTTTTTGCCTTCTCCGATAAAGAGGATGATCTTGTCTTCATCAGCGATCTGTCCCCATGCGACGTTCATCACATTGACCTTATTGTTCTCATCATATGCCGCAACCATCAGGACAGGCATCGGATATACTGCTTCTACTACTCCCAGATCTTTTTTCATATTCATCTCTTTCAAGAGATCACTGATCTCTTGTTTCCTTTCTGCCTGGATGGTATCATTTTGCCTGTAGATTGAACAGTACCAACAATATTGTTAGGTACTTACTTGCAGGTAAGCAATATGACAAAAGATATCAGAAACGCAGATTTTTATGAAACAGGATACAGCTATACACTTTCACTGATCGCAGGCAAATACAAACCCATTATCCTCTACTGCCTGATGGAATATGAACCTGTGCGCTTCAATGAAATGCAGCGCTATTTAAAGAATGTCGCGGATAAAACACTGAGCCAGAATCTGAAGGAACTGGAGAAAGACGGTCTGATCATCCGCACAGTCTATCCGCAGATACCGCCTAAAGTAGAGTACACGCTCACGGAAAAAGGACACTCATTGGTAACTGTACTGGATAAACTCTGCGACTGGGGAATTGAGCACAGACCTGCAGTTTCTAAAGAGCAGCCAAACCGATAGAAAAAAAGAGAATGCCATGCAATGACAGGTATCACAGACCCGCACTGCAGCATTCTCTTTTCGATTACTTTGCTTTGGTCTGGATCAGATCCCTGAACGGCTCATTCAGCGGATGTCTGTCGGTATGCTTTGTTTCCTGCACATACTCAGCCAGAAGCGGAGCCACAGCCAGATAGGCAAGGGGATTGAGCAGCTGATGAACATGCACATCCGTTCTGATCGCATCAGGATCATCTGTTTTCCTGTCAGTAATGATATATGCCCTGTCTGTAACAGTCTTTACGGCATGATATACCTGATGGATGCGTTCAGAACTTCTGTCATCGTTGGAGTCGTAGAAGATCACGGTATAGTCCGGGTTCAGCGGATATTCCGGTCCATGAAGGAACTCTTCAACTTCATAGGCACTGGCATGTACCTTGACGGATTCATCGATCTTCAGTGCTGCTTCGACAGCCGTGGACAGATTGGTACCGGCAGAAACGACCCAGACATTATGCATGGACAGGAGGTCTTTCTGGTGTGTCTGTATGAATGCAAACGAAGATGCCTGCAGCTCTCTGTGCGCATCAACTGTTTTGCGCATCTCGTCCTTCCAGTATTCTTTTTCCTGTTCCGTGATTTTTCCCGATGCACAGGCTGCTTCCAGACCAAACAGCATCAGATACAGTGCCAGCGTAACGACGCCTTTGGTGACCATGCCGACCTTCTCAATACCTACACCCCAGTCAACAGTCAGATCACAGAAGTCTTTGAAAGGTGATTCCGTATTTCCGGTAATTCCGATGGCACGGCAGCCGCGCTGCCTGATCAGCTGAAGCGCTTCGATGGAATTGGTGCTCCTGCCTGACTGGGAAACGACCAGGATCAGATCATGTTCATCAAACTCATCTTCGTAGTGCACAAAGGTAAAAGGGGAAAGCAGATCGACACGGATTCCGAGGATATGATGCAGGTATGATCTCGCGCACAGACAGCCGTTATATGACGATCCGCAGGCGACCAGAAGAATGCGCTGATAATTTCCGGCCAGAAATTCCTGTACCAGTGATGCGGTCAGCTCACTGCTGTGAGCGATGTTGTTCAGGACATATTCCGGTGTTTCCAGAACATAGTCCTTCATTGTCAGTTTCTTTTCTTCCATGATGATTTACACTCCGGTTCTGCTGCTTTCATCATAGCAGGCAGAGCAGTATCTTCCTTTCAGAATTCAGTTCAATTCTGAAGTATTTTGAAACATCATTGAATTTTGTAATCTGCACTAAGCCTTGAAAAGGGGACCTGCTGTGCTATGATAAATTTATAAAAGGGTCACCGAATGACGGTTGTCCTCTAAAGATTAACGAAGTCGATCGCTAATGTTTGTGAGACTGTGAGCGGTCGACTTTCGTATTAATATAAGATGCGATCTGCAGGCCTGAGCCTATCGATGCAATGGTAATTCCGATGATCGAAAGTACCGTATTAATATCGAACATAGAGACACACCTCCTCAGCGTTGTTTATCGTTTTGGAGGGGAGTCGCTTCCTCCCCTTGGATGCAGGAGGACAACCGCCACCGTTATGATGACCCAATAAAATATACGTAATTTTATTTCATTTTCCGTATTGAAAAGATGATCCGCAATGCTATGATAAACCTATAAAAGGGTCACCGGATGACGGCTGTCCTCGAAATTTTAACGAAGTCGATCGCTAACGTTTGTTGGACAGAGAGCGGTCGACTTTCGTATTGATATAAGATGCGATCTGCAGAC
>CAMOPG010000218.1:0-2646 GCA_946622165.1 uncultured Erysipelotrichaceae bacterium | reverse complement strand
CCTGACCCTGAAACATGGAATCTGCTTGTACGCACGGATGATCCGCTAGCGGAAAAGGAGAGTGTATGCGCGGAAGATCTTTATGACCGCGAACTGATCCTGCCGTTCAGAGGACCTCTGGTATCGGAACTTTACCGCTGGCTGAAGAAGGACCCGGATGAACTGAATGTCATATGCTATAACGCTTTGGGAGGTACTGCGGCGCACGTCGTGAACAACAGCCATGCTGTTTCATTGAATGTCAGCGGATCATTGCCGTTCCTGGATGCCGGGCAGATCAAAATACTTCCATTGTCACCGCCGCTGACAGGCAGAAGTTCCATTGCATGGAAACGAGACTCCGTACAGACGGAACCGGCGAAACGGTTTATTGATTTCGTGTCATGCTTTCCAGGCATGGAAAACGTATAAATATTAAGTATTTGATATGTGCTATTCCTGAATATATACTGAGTCTGTAAAGAAAAAGGAGAAAAAAATATGAAGGGAAGATATTTGATTATTCTGGCTTCACTTTGCGGATTGATTGCTTCAGGAGTCGGTCTGATCACGAACGTAGCCGGATTGTTCTTTAATCCGATCGCTGCAGAGCTTGGTCTGCTGAGAGGTGCTGTCAGTATGACAGTTACGATCAACAACCTGCTGTTCGCTGTCGGCGGTCTGATGTCACCGAAGTTCATGTCTGAAAAGACACTGAAGCCGGGACTGATCATCGGAACTGCTGTGATCGCAGGAAGCACAGCACTGCTTGCTGTGACAAATTCGATCATGGTGATGTATATCCTGAATGCTCTGCGCGGATTTGCATCGGGTATCCTCGGATTTGTATTTGTCACAATGGTCATCAATAACTGGTTCCATTCCAATGTCGGTCTGGCAACTTCCATCGCAATGGGCTTCAGCGGCCTTGCAGGAGCAGTATTCTCACCGATCGTATCCTCTGTGATCCAGAGCAGCGGCTGGAGAACTGCATATCTGATGAATGCGGCACTGATGGTCATCATGAATCTTCCGGCGATCTTCCTGATCCCGTCCATTGATCCCTCTGTAAAAGGTCTGAAGCCGCTTGGAGAAAAAGCTGCTGTGAATACTTCAGCTGCTAAAACAGAAAAAGCACGCCCGATCATTATGTCTCTTCTGGTGATCATGTGCGTATATGCCGCATGTGCTGCCGGTTCAACAGCGCTGACACAGCACTTCACAGGCATTGCGGAAGAAAGAGGTCTTGCTGCATCCGTCGGCGCAACAATGCTGTCGGCATGCATGCTTGCCAATACAGGCGGCAAAGTTGTTCTCGGTGCACTTGTCGACAGGATCGGCGCCAAGAAATCACTGCTGACATATGCAGTACTGATTATGTGCGCAGTACTGACCATGCTGTTCATTCCTTCCGGAACAACGATGTATGTTGCAGCATTCTTCTTCGGTCTGACTTATTCCATGGCAACAGTCGGTGTTGTATCGATCACAAAAGACCTGTTCGGTCTGGCTAATTACAGCAAGACATATCCGAAGATCAATCTCTGCGGAACAATGTTCAGTGCAGCATTCTCTTCCATTATCGGTTTCATGTATGATGCATTCGGAAGCTATACTGTGCCGATGTTCATTATCCTGACTATGGCAGCAATCGACTTTGTCATCATCCTGTTTGTTTATAAAAAAATTGACGCAATCAAGCAGAACGCATAAGAGAGGTAAATTTTTATGAGAAAAGAAGATGTATCACCGTTTGCCGTAGGAGATGTGAATCCTGTAGCCCAGTATTTTACGGGAGCAACATTTCTTGCAAGACTGACCGGACCTGACGCACAGATCGATATCTCCAATGTGACATTCGAACCTGCATGCAGAAACAACTGGCATGTTCACCATGGCTGCCAGCAGATCCTGGTATGCGTCGGAGGAAAAGGCTGGTATCAGGAATGGGGCAAAGAACCTGTTCTGATGACACCCGGCAGTGTCGTTGAGATCCCGCTTGATGTCAAGCACTGGCATGGTGCAGCAAAAGACAGCTGGTTCGCTCATCTCTCTGTCATGTCAAAAACAGTAGAGGGCTCACATGAATGGCTCGAACCGGTCGATGATGCACAATATGAAGCAGTGCATCAGACACAGACGTATCTCTCTTCCCTGAAATAACGAAATACATCATGTGAGGTCTCTTCTTATTCATAGGCCACTGGGTACTAATGAACTCATTACTCACAGTATTCATCATCATGGGTTCCTGGATTAATACGCAGCTGTATGAATCATGAATCCGGGAATCATGGACTAATGATGAATCCGATCGGGTATTAAAAGGCACATGAGTACCGATGGATGAATACCGAATAATGGCTTAATGATGCGGAATAATGATCAAATACATAAATAATGACCGGATGAATAATCACAGAAATCATGAGTACGAATGGAAGGGGATTAATACCCGGAAGTACCCATGAATCAGATGGGACCGGATGAATGGATTCATGAATATATGAGTCCAGGAGTACCCGTATTCGTGGAATGATTCAGGACTAATGAGATGGATTAGTACTGATGAGGATTGATGCATAGCCACAAAGGCTGCGGAAGCAGATCGGAGTGGCGAGGATAAAACCGATTCCATGAAAGACGCTAAAAGGGTTTCCACGGTGA
>CAMOPG010000217.1:0-2667 GCA_946622165.1 uncultured Erysipelotrichaceae bacterium | reverse complement strand
AAGATCATTCTGGACATCCCTGCAGCAGCCTTTGCCCAGTACAAGCCTGCAGTCGTGATCGATATGATCACCGCTGCCCTGAAGGAAAAGAAAGAATCTGCTCCGGCAGAAACGCCTGCCCAGCCCCTCAGCATCAATATGGTATCCGATAATGACAAGGTCATTCTGTCTGTCGGTATGCTGGATGACCATAATGTGGTCCGTGTTTCCTATCGTATATACGATCACGGAAAGATCACGCTGGACGATCAGGTCGTGAAGAAGACCATATCGGAAGAAGACCTGAATGACCTGCTGAACTATGTGCTGAAGAAACATGAAGAAGTGGAAATGATCGGCATAGCCATGCCTGGCATTGCATACCATGGCCAGGTATACAGTTCCCTGTACGGTTTTGACCATGTCAATCTTGCGGACAACCTGAGAAAAAAATACGGGAAGCAGATCGTCATCGTGAATGATATCAATGCACTGGCACTGGGATATTATTCCATGCATGACGACGGCAGAGACCTTGTGTTCTACTACCTGCCCAGAGGCAATTCATTCGGCGGTTCCGGTATCGTGATGAACGGAAAGATCCAGATGGGCTATCTGAATATGGCAGGTGATCATATCGGTCAGCTGACCGGAAGGTTTGTGGATGACGCAGAGAAAAAAAGTGAAACGCCGGAAGGGTGCGTCGAGATCATCGCAACAGCGCTCTATGCATATATGTGCACGATCGCTCCGGAGCGTCTGGTCGTTTACAGTGAACTGCTGGCTGATATCGAGGATGTCAGGGAAGAACTGAAGAAACTGCTGCCAGAGGAATACATTCCGGAAATGATCAGAGTGCTGTCACTCAAGGAGTATATGCTCAACGGCATCATGATGAGATGCATGAAAGCACTGCAGTCCAAGGACTGGCTGGAAGTCAATCAGAAGTGATCAAAAAAAGGAAGACAAGCTTCCCTAGATCAGATGATAATGCTTTAACGCTTTATAAATACCGTCATGGTCGGCGTCATCGGTGATGAAGTCGGCCTTTTCCTTTACCTGAGGTGCGCCGTTTTCCATGCATACGGCTGTGTGTACATGTTCCAGCATCTGCAGATCATTTCCGCCGTCACCGAATCCCATGGTTTCTTCCAGGTCTATGCCGTAGTATGCCAGAAAGTGATCGATGCCTTTCTGCTTGGTGCCTCCTTTGGGAGAAATGTCTGTAAAGAGAGGATGCCATCTGGCACTGGTGCAGTCAGGCATATGCTTCAGCAGTTCCTTTTCTTCCTCTTCACTGATAAACGCCATGCACTGGTATACGTGTTCTTCCGTGATGTGTGAAATATCACCGGCAGGGTGGTTGTCATTTTTGGTGATCGCATGGATCGCGTCCACCCGTTCGTCACGGTAGTTGAATACCTTTGTGTCGCGCAAAGTGAATCCGCAGGGGAAGGGATGTTCCTTCAGGTACGATACCAGGTATTCCAGCTGTTCCTTGGCAATCGTATTTTCATAGATGACGCTGTCCTTTGTATAGCAGAACTGTCCGTTCAGTGTAATATATCCGTCAAATTCCAGATCACGCAGTACACCCAGTCCGTCTTTTCCCCGGCCTGTCGCAATGAAGATCCGGATGCCGTTCTGTTTCAGCTGTTTCAGTGCCTGATACGCTGATTCGGGCATTTCATGCGTATTGAAGCTGACGAGTGTACCGTCGATATCGAAAAAGATAGCTTTGACCATAGAGAACTCCTGTTTACAGAACCATTATATCCTGTACAGCGCAGCAGTATCTGCACGGGAAGCATATTTCTGCTTTGAAAACAGTCTTGAATGATTTGATATGTGTGCTATAAGTTAATCACAAGAGAGGGTACGTATGGATAAAGTCATCGTCAGATCCGTTTATGATGCTTTCGAGTATGTCATGGACCATTATTATCCCAACGGACAGGAAGAATATGCCCCGAGGAAAGATACCTATGCGGTCATATCCATACAGGATACACATACTGACGGATTCGGGTTTGTGTTTACAAAGAGCAGATACTGCAAGGATGTGCTGACCCTGTATTTTGATGACATCTTCAAGGAGGTCAGGGGTGCTGTCCTCTTCAGTGAAGAGCAGGCAGAAGAGATCATCTCATTCATCTGGAAGAGCAGGAATGCAAATACACTGCTGATCCATTGTTACGGAGGTGTTTCAAGATCCGCCGCAGTCGGAGCCTTCGCAGTCAAGATGCTTGGCGGGGACAATACGGAATATTTCCAGAAGCTCAATCCGAACAGACATGTCTACGACACGCTGGAGCAGGTCTGGCTGCGCATGACAGAAGCACAATAGTTACGAAAGAGGGATACCGCGCGGTATCCCTTTCATGACTATTCGTAATATTCCCACACATCCTGAACGACGTTGTATTCATAGATCCTGCTGTGATCTTCAGGAACTGCAAATGTGCGCTCCCGTGTGAACCAGCCGTTAGGCTGCACGGTACCGAAGTATGCGATACGGCATGTTTTTCCTTCCAGTTCGATCGTTTCCGTCCAGTTGTCAGGATCAGATGCGTATTCTGTAAGTTCCGGGAATCGTGCAAGCAGTGCATCCAGCATTCCCTGCTGATAGACATCTGCTGGTTCTGCATCATATGTGAAGTTATGGATGATACCACCTTCATTGAAGGA
>CAMOPG010000216.1:0-2696 GCA_946622165.1 uncultured Erysipelotrichaceae bacterium | reverse complement strand
AGATCAAGGTAACGCTGATCCGCGAAGTCAGAGTTCAGGAACTTGCTCAGTAACACAAACAGGCTTAAAAAGAGTGCAGACCGGTCTGCACTTTTATAATGGGAATTCAGATTTCAAGGATACCGTTCCACAGACGCCAGTACGTACCTTTCTGGCGAAGCAGTTCGTCATGTGTTCCTTCTTCTTCAATACCGTCCTTGCCCAGAACCAGGATCCTGTCAGCGCCTTTGACTGTTGTCAGCCTGTGCGCGATCGTCAGTGTTGTCCTGCCTTCGGAGAGTTTTTCCAGACTCTGTTCGATCAGCACTTCGCTCTCATTATCCAGTGCGCTGGTTGCTTCATCCAGCAGCAGGATCGGCGGATTCTTCAGGAAGACACGGGCGATGGAGATACGCTGTTTCTGACCGCCTGATAATTTGATGCCGCGTTCACCGACATAGGAGTCATAACCATCCGGCAGCTGACGGATAAATGTGTCTGCACCTGCCAGCTTTGCGGCTTCAATGATCTCTTCACGGGTTGCATCATGTTTGCCATAGGCAATGTTTTCAGCAACCGTTCCTGAGAACAGGTACACATCCTGCTGGACGATGCCGATATTTTCACGCAGGCTCTTCAATGTGACATCCCGGATATCCTGACCGTCGATCCGGATCGAACCGGACGTGATGTCGTAGAAGCGGGGGATCAGTGAGCATAAGGTCGTCTTTCCGCCGCCGCTTTCACCGACAAGCGCAAGATTCTCACCGGGACTGATATCAAGATTGATATGATGGAGCACCCGGTTATGATCATCGGGATATTCAAATGATACGTCGTCAAAGACAATGGAACCGCCTTTGATGACCAGTTCGGACGCATCCGGTTTATCCTGGATCTGGATCGGAGTGTCCATGATCTCAAGGAAACGCTCGATGCCTGTGAGACCGAGCTGGAACTGCTCGGTGAATTCCACGATCCTTCTGATCGTTGCGATCAGGGTGGATACATAAAGGACATATGCAACAAGTTCTCCGGCATTGATCTTTCCGTAAACAAGGAACAGGCCGCCGGCAATGATCACGCACAGGTACATCAGTCCGTCAAACAGTCTGGTAGACATATTGAAGGCTGCCATGGCGTAATAGCGCTTTGTTTTGATCTGCTTGAAGCGGATATTGTCTTCGTTGAACTTTTTGATTTCGGATTCTTCTGCCGTAAATGCTTTGACGACACGTTCACCCAGCAGGCTGTCTTCCACACGTGCATTCAGTTCACCGATCTGGACGCGCTGTGCTTTGGATGCCTTTTTCAGGCGCATGTTCATACGGACCGATACGATGAACATGAACGGAACACAGGCAAACACGATCACAGTGAGCAGAACACTGGACTGACACAGGATCGTGAAGGAAACGATGATCTTGATCGCTGCGATGAAGAATTCTTCCGGGCAGTGATGGGCAAATTCCGTGACATCAAACAGGTCGCTGGTGATCCTGCCCATGATCTGACCGATCTTGGTATTGGAATAATAGGTGCCGCCAAGCCGCTCCAGATGAGCAAACGCATCGGTACGCATGTCTGTTTCAATATGAACGCCCATGATATGACCATGAGAACACATATAGAAATAGGCTGCAGCATCAATGATGCGCAGGGCGAGGTACAGCAGTGCCATATTTCTGACCATCGTGACTGTAAGCGATGCCGGGTCAAGCATTGCTGTATTGGTCAGTCTGCTCATGATCCTCGGAAGGGTAATATCACACAAGGTGGTCAAAGATGCGCACAGAAGGTCCAGGGCAAGCATACCTTTATATTTCATCAGATACGGTGCAAATCTGGAGAAGAGTTCTTTCATCGGATAATTCCGGCTGACGGTTCCGCTCATGGGCAATTCCTCCATAATATAAGGATTATATAGTATTTCCCCGAAAAGTCGAACATGATGATATCAGTCGCTCACAATAAAAACATGTCCTGTGAAAGACATGCTGCGGGATCAATGGACCTGGCTCAGATCGGCATACGATTCACCGGTCTGATAGTTGATGATGACACCGGGCTGAACGTTATAGCAGAAGACACAGAAGCGCAGGCCTTCATCTTCCGTTGACTGTGCTTCCAGCAGAACGCCTCTGGCAACCAGTTCGCTGCCGATGAACACCGGCGTGACCCTGTACAGAACAGGATTGCCGGTCCGGTAGATATACGAAGCGATCATGCCTTCAAAGTTCCGCATGCCTGAATAGTTGAGATATCTGGTGCCTGTGATCAGATTTTTCGGATTTGCATTCTCACCGGTCAGGGCATATGCGATCAGGTGGCAGCGGTTATACAGATATTCATACTGGATGAAGTCATATTTATCCCAATGCCAGCCGCTGGGGATCACATCTCTGATCTCACCGCGCTCTTCAACGGGCATTGTATCCCTTGATACAAGCGCAAATGCATATCCGCACCGGTTCAGACTGTCCAGTTCACTGTAGAATTCAAACGGTTCACTGTTCAGTTCCTCATCCGTGAAAAAGGGGATCCCGTCATTCACTACCGTATACGGATCATTGGCGTAATCCGGAATTTCTTCATACGAAAATGAGCCCGGATAATCGGGATGGTACAGATCCAGCTTCCTTGCCAGATAAAGTCCAAGCACAATGATCAGGCACAGTGCAGTCAAACGCAGCAGGATTCGGTATGCTTTCTTCATG
>CAMOPG010000215.1:0-2787 GCA_946622165.1 uncultured Erysipelotrichaceae bacterium | reverse complement strand
CTGCAAAGCAAATCGAAAATGATCAGACACGGCAGGAGATCATCTCCCGCCGTTTCAATTTGTGCGGGCAGAGGATATAATAATCATAGAGAAGAACCACCCAAAAATAATAATTATCGGAGGAGTTTTTTATCATGACACAGCAGGATGGAAAGATGTGGGCTCTGGTCAAGGAAAAAAGAGACGTCGGTCTCTGGATGAGAAGAGTCCCGATCCCGGAGGTCGGAACAAATGATGTGAAGATCAAGATCCACAGCACAGCGATCTGCGGGACTGATGTTCATATCTACCAATGGAACCGCTGGGCTCAGAACACGATCAAAACAGGCATGACGATCGGCCATGAATATGTCGGTGAGATCGTTGAAGTCGGAGCAGGCGTCAGAGGATTCAAGGTCGGAGACCTGGTATCCGGTGAAGGACACATCACATGCGGGAAATGCCGCAACTGCCTGGAAGGACATAAGGAGAACTGCCGGAATGCAAAGGGCGTCGGCGTCAACCGGAACGGCGCATTTGCGGAATACCTGGTGATTCCTTGGGTCAATGTATGGCCGTGCAGTCCGGATATTCCCGAAGAAATGTACGCGATCTTTGATCCGTTCGGCAATGCCACTCATACAGCATTGTCATTTGATGTTCTTGGTGAAGACGTTCTGATCACAGGTGCAGGACCGATCGGTTGTATGGCAGCTGCGATCGTCCGTTTTGCCGGCGCAAGGCATGTCGTTGTGACGGACTTCAACCGCTACCGCCTGGATATGGCAAAGAAGCTTGGAGCTACGACAGTTGTTGACCTGAATACGGAAAAACTGGAAGACGTTATGAAAGCGATCGGAATGCAGGAAGGATTCGATGTCGGCCTTGAAATGTCCGGTTCCCAGACAGCGCTGAATGATATGATCCACCTGATGAAGCACGGCGGCAATATTGCCCTGCTGGGTCTGCAGGAAAATAACGCGGTCGTCGACCTGGAAACAGTGATCTTCAACGGCATCAATCTGAAAGGCATCTATGGCCGCAAGGTATGGGATACATGGTACAAGATGACGACTATGCTGCAGGCAGGTCTGGATATTGCCCCGATCATTACACATCATTTCGATGCAAGGGATTATGAAAAAGGGTTTGAAGCAATGATCTCCGGCCAGTCCGGCAAGGTCATTCTGGACTGGACGCATATCAATGATGAAGGAGAAAACGAATGAACAAGCAGGAAATACTGAAGAAATACGCTGATGATGTGAATTCCATTAAGGAAGCAGGTCTCTTTAAGGGAGAACTGCCGATCGTATCCGCACAGGGTGCACATGTAAAACTGGAAGACGGCAGGGAACTGCTGTGCATGTGCGCAAACAATTATCTGGGTCTTGGCGACAGCCCCAGACTGATCGAGGCTGCCAAAAGGACATATGATGAGCGCGGCTATGGTGTGGCATCTGTCCGCTTCATCTGCGGCACACAGGATATCCATAAACGCCTGGAGAAAAAGATCTCTGAATTCCTGGGAACAGATGATACGATCCTGTATTCCTCCTGCTTTGACGCAAACGGAGGATTGTTTGAAACACTTCTGACAGCAGAGGATGCTGTGATCAGTGATGAACTGAATCACGCTTCGATCATTGACGGCGTCCGTCTGTGCAAGGCAAAGAGATACCGCTATAAGAACAATGATATGGCTGATCTGGAAGAAAAGCTGAAAGCAGCTGATGCGGAAGGAGCACGCATCAAGCTGATCGCTACAGACGGCGTCTTCTCCATGGACGGTATTATCTGCAACCTCAAGGGCATCTGTGATCTGGCTGATCAGTACAACGCCCTGGTCATGGTGGACGATTCTCATGCGGTAGGGTTTGTCGGAAAGAAAGGCAGAGGAACTGCGGAATACAATGGCGTTGAAGGCAGAGTTGACATCATTACCGGAACACTCGGAAAAGCATTGGGCGGAGCTTCCGGCGGTTATACATCCGGCCGCAAAGAGATCATTGACCTGCTCAGACAGAGAAGCAGACCGTATCTGTTCTCGAATTCCCTGGCACCGGCGATCGCAGGTGCTTCGATCGAACTGTTTGACATGCTGGCAGAGAGCACGGAATTAAGAGACCATCTCGAAGAGATCACAAAGGATTACCGCAAAAATCTGGTGGATGCAGGATTTGACGTGATCCCGGGAACGCATCCCTGTGTGCCGGTCATGCTGTATGACGAGGTCAAAACAGCTGAATTTGCCAGACGCATGGTAGAGAAAGGCGTCTATGTTGTTGCCTTCTCCTATCCTGTCGTACCGAAGGGAAAGGCAAGGATCCGTACCCAGGTAAGCGCAGCGCATACGAAGGAAGACCTTGAATTTGCGGTCAAATGCTTCAAGGAAGTCAGAGACGAAATGGCGGCAGAAGGAAAATAAAACTGATCATGTTATGAAAGTACAAAAGCGACCCGACCACGGGCCGCTTTTGACTCTTATTCATTGAAATCTTCTTCAGCGTGGAATGCTTTGCGCATAGCCGCATAGCTTCCGAACATTGTCAGCCTGTCACCGATCTGGAAGACAGTATCCGCGGTGATCGGCTCTGTTTTCTTTCCGGGATGTTCTATGAGCATGACCAGCAGGTTCAGTTGTGATTTCAGGTTGGTTTTTGAAAGAGGAACATCTTTATATTCTTCGGGGATCTCTCTGAGCGTGATCTGGGCAATCGTGTCCTGCCCGATGTAGTCCAGCAGCAGGATCGTATTGCAGTCTTTCCGTTTGATAAAGCGTCCTGCCAGTCCCGACAGGAACGCATC
>CAMOPG010000214.1:0-2796 GCA_946622165.1 uncultured Erysipelotrichaceae bacterium | reverse complement strand
ATGTGTACAGTCTGTTTTCTGATATCCGTTCCATTCTTGTGAAAAGATCTCTTCCCCGTCTTTCCATACACAGATCTGACAGATGTTCGGTTCTTTTTCTTTGACGTAAGCATTGAGTTCTTCTTTGTTCTGCATACCTGCCTCTTTCTTGTTCATTACAACTGCTTTTTATGCTCTGACAGAAGGTATTTGCCTCTGCCGCCTTTTGAAGGCTCACCGAATACAATGGCGTATGAGCTTCCGATCATGACTGCCGCATCAGGACACATTACAGCCATCTCTACAGCATCCTTCAGCGGAACATGCTGTCCATCGATAAAGCCGTCAGGTGACAGAATGAAACATGGTTCATCATGCATACGGACAAACTTCTGAAACTCCGGCAGATGGTCCATGTCTTCGCCAGTCATGATGATCTTTGAATGATCCAGCACGTCTTCTGCCTGATGGCAGAAGCGGCTGATCCCGCCATAGCGTTTCTTTGGAGATGTCAGCTCAAAAAGGAGTCTCTCACGACGGCTCTTTCTGATAAATGTCTGTACAAAATACTGTTCTGCCTGATAAGTCATATTCTGCCTATAGTGAACCTTTCATTCCTGCAGGATGATGCGTAACATAAACGGAAATGTTCAGTGAATGATGCGGTTATTCAAAGCTGTATTCGGTCTGTTCTCCTGTATCGTGATCGGTAATCGTGATCTTTCTGCTGAGATGATCGATCTCATACCTCTCAGCCAGCCAGTATTTGACGAATCTTCTGTCATCAGCCTGAAACTGTTCTTTGTTCAGCTGATCTGAATCAGCGTAGACAAAGTTTTCGGCAGGGAAGTCACCGTAATATGAGCGCTGTATATCATCCAGACCGAAGAAAAACAGACTGTCCGGATATTGTGTCGCATAAGTCGGATCGACGTGATAATAGTTTCCATCCAGACTGACCAGAGCCCAGACATGTGCTTCACTCTGATCTGCATTCAATGATGAACAGGGGATGGCATTGATGCCGGTCTGAAGCAGATAGTAGATATATTCTGCTGCGATCTCCTGACAGATCCCGATATCTGACATGATCGCCCTGTATGAGCGCAGCTTCAGGGAATCCTCCAGGGTATATGATTCATCATAGGTATCTTTTCGGGAAACAGCAGTGTACAGTTCCATGGCTTTGATGTAATCAGGCTCCTCATATGGTACTGCCTGAGTGATCACATCAGTCACTTTATCCCGGAATGCCCGGATCTTTTCTTTTGTTTCAGACAGATCATAACGGTACGAAAGATAACATGTACCGTTCTCTGTATACGACCGCTCAGGATCGATCAGCTCCCGGGCAGGCGGAAAACAGGAAGAAGAGATGGATAGCAGCTGATGAAACCGTTCGGAAGAAGGGCATGGAAAAGAATCCTCCGCGGATAAAACAGCATCACACAGCGCATAAAACTGCTGCTCAATTTCATCACCGTAGATCTGCAGATATTCCGCAGAGATCACATGAGGATCAAATGTATATTGATAAACGGCAGGCTCTATAGTGACTGCTGTCTGTTCCGTGATCGTCTCTGGAGTCTGCAGACTGTTGTCTTGTGAGGATGGTTCCCTGACGCATCCTGCAGATAAACTGATCAGCAGGATCATGGCAGATATTTGTTTGTATATGTTTGCGGTTGTCATATGCAGTATGCCTTTTTTCCTGTTTACCAGCAGAAAGAATTTGCCGGTTCCTGAAACAATGATAAAGGTTCAGGTCCGTTATTTACAATGCTATATCTCTGATCGCTGTTTACAGCTGATTCATGTGGGTGATGATCTCATACAGCTGCTGCGGCGTTTCTTTCTTGCCATTGCGCAGCCACATGGAGCAGATCGAAAAGTAATTCCCCCAGAAATAGACCATGGTATAGGCAGGATATTTTGACAGGATCCTGTCAGTCTCTTCAGAAGCTGAATGGAGTGATTTCTCTGTCGGAAGCCAGGAGATTCTGCTCAGCAGATCCCAATGCCTCAATTCGATCAGCAGATCAGAATTGATATCGAAGAACCGGATCATATCTTTGATGAACTGATCGCTCTTAAAATACTCCAGTGTCCATTCATGTGTTCCGAAAGCCTGCTCATGCGCTGTTTCATATGCCGACAGAAGCACATCATCCGTACCGGTAAAATGATTGTAAAACGTAGTTCTGGAAACGGACGCTTCTGCACAGATATCCGAGACTGTGATGTGCTCAAAATCCTGTTTCTTCATCAGCTTCAGCACGGCTTTCTCGATCTTTTTGCGGTTTTTGTCAGCTGTTTTGTTCATGATCAGATTTTATCATCAAAAGTTAACAAAAATATATGATTTGCAAACTTTTTGATGGCGAGGGAATGCTAATGTGTCCATGGAGGAAATATGATATGAAAGACTACTTTGGATACAATGACAAGATCTGTGTCGTAACAGGCGCTTCAAGCGGTATGGGAAAAGCAGCAGCGGAAATGCTGGTGGACCTTGGCGCAAAGGTATATGCACTGGACTATAATCAGTGCCCGGTTGAAGGAATCGAACAGTTCGTTCAGGTCAACCTGGGAGAAAAAGACAGCATTGACGCATGCTTTGCACAGCTTCCCGAACACATTGACTGCTTCTTCGGTATTGCCGGCGTATCCGGTATCAAGACGGATTTCAATACAACAGTAACGATCGATCTGCTCGCCAACACATACATTACGGAAGAATATCTGGCAAAGAGAATGAGCAGCGGCGGAGCGATCGCATATATCACTTCCACACGCGGCATTCTCTGGGCTGATGAA
>CAMOPG010000213.1:0-2818 GCA_946622165.1 uncultured Erysipelotrichaceae bacterium | reverse complement strand
TTTGAGCAGGTTTCTGTTTGTTTTTCTGAAGGGTGCCTGAACAGCATACAGCAGCCCAAACATAACTGCTGCCCAGAGAAACCATTTTATGTAATGCAAAGTATCCATATGCGTATTATACTCTGCGATCACTCATAAATATATTCATCCAGCAGATAACATGTACCGTCAATGCTGTATGATCTGGTTTTCTTCCTGCCCTCTTCATCATAAGTAAATTCGAACATTCTGCCGTCATTGTCATACGCCTGAAGCAGTTTATGATCTTCATCATATGCAAACAGCAGTTCATAATCACTGTTCCGGTATCCTTCCGCCCGGATCAGATCACCATCGGTGCTGTAATAAAATCTTGTGCTGAATTTTCTTGCGAAAGGATCTTCTTTTGCATGATCCAGCAGCTGTCCGCTGTCATTGACATGAAATTCGACCGTCATATACGGACCGGACTCATCTTCAGCGTTCAGAAAGCGATAGCCGCAGAGCCTGCCGTCATCATCATACTGATAATCATATCTTTGTATGACATGAGGCGGATCCGTTGTCTTGTATTGCTGATTGGAACGTGCAAGCAGCACACCGTCCTTTGAGATCTGCTCACGGAACTGCATCATGCTGTCTCCGGATTCATATTCCCGTTTGTACCCGTAACGGACTGTCAGAAGATCCCCGTTCCGTTCCTCTTCCATGATCTGTTCGATCGTATTGGCTGACTCGGCTTCAAAAGAAACGACGAGCCCGTTTTCATCGAATTCCGTGACATATTTTCCTCCTGCCCAGATCTCTGTTGTACGGAGGATCCTGTTATGACCGGGAGGCAGCTGTCTTTCAATTTCAAACGGATCTTCCGGGCGAAGATATACGTTAATGACGTACTGTATATCCCCCGGCGGTTCCAGATAATGCGGCTGGTCCCGGTATTCCGTGATCTCTGCATTGCTGTAAGTGAAGGAGCTGAAGCTTTTGATGTTTCCGGAATCATAATATTCCTTTATGAAATTCAGTTCGGGCCGTTTCAGATATCCTCTTTTGTAATAGCACATATCTGTTTTCAGCTGTCCGCTCTCATAAAAAGAATATGCATGATAAGCATAACCGGCGGGACCGGCCGCGCTGCCCGGATCAGTTGTGCTCTTGACACTGTAAGGGTATTGTTTCAGGACAGGATCATTGTTTTTTCTGGCTTCTCTGTTTGAACTGATCAGTTCCTTTAAGGCTGTTTCATATGGTTTGAAATCAAGATAATGCTCATATTTACGCTCTGATGAAGAACAGGACATGCTGAAAACGATCATGATCGAAAGACATATCAGCATCAGTTTGTTTTTCACATTCATCAGACAGAATCTCCTGTGTTTTGATTATACAAAATACATGAATTTACATGCAAACTGCAATGTCAAAGACAGCCTGCGCTCAGTCAGTCCTGGATAAAAAAACGTTTACCTGTTCTGCATGCAGATAAACGCTGTTTGTATAGTTTCTGTTTCTGATTTATTTATTGTAATCCCCGCGCTCCTGAAGGATCTTTTTGGCTGCAGAGATCCTGACGCATAATGTGAAGATGTTCATAGCGCTCTCCAGCTCACCCATGGAAGGATAAGTCGGGGCAATGCGGATGTTGGAATCGTTGGGATCCTTTCCGTACGGCCATGTAGCGCCTGCCGGCGTCATGACAACGCCTGCTTTCTTTGCACGTGCAACGATATCCTTTGCGCATCCCGGATAGGAATCGAACATGATGAAGTATCCGCCCAGCGGTTTTGTCCATGTACCGAGTCCCAATCCTTCCAGGTCTCTTTCCAGAATGCTTTCCACAGCTTCAAACTTCGGGCGGATAATATCCGCATGTTTGCGCATATGCTCTACCATACCGTGAATGTCTCCGAAGAAACGGACATGACGGAGCTGGTTGACCTTATCATGACCGATCGTCTGGTGACGGAGGTAGGATGTGAAGTCATCCATATTGTTCGGGCTGGTTGCGAATGCCGCAATACCGCTTCCCGGGAATGTGATCTTGGATGTTGAAGCGAACTTGTATACAAGGTCGGGATTTCCTGCGCGCTTGCATTCTGCCAGGATCTCGATCAGGTAATCCTGATGGTGATCATACAGGTGATGCATGCCATAGGCATTGTCCCAGAAAATGCGGAAATCAGGTGCGGCAGGTTCCAGTCTGGCAAACCTGCGGACTGTTTCGTCATCGTAGGAGATGCCCTGCGGGTTGGAGTACTTCGGTACACACCAGATACCTTTAATGGTCTCATCTTCCGCAACCAGTTTTTCAACGATATCCATATCAGGTCCGGTAGGCGTCATCGGTACCGGGATCATCTTGATGCCGAAATATTCTGTGATCGCAAAATGACGGTCATAGCCGGGAACCGGACAGAGAAATTTGACTTCCGGCAGTTTGCACCAGGGAGTATTTCCCATAACACCATGTGTCCAGCATCTGCTGACTGTATCAAACATGACATTCAATGAAGAGTTTCCGTAGATGATGATATCCTTCGGGTTGTTCTCCATCATATCACCAAGAAGTTCACGTGCCTCTTCGATACCTGTCAGGGAACCGTAATTCCGGCAGTCCGTACCGTCTTCACATGTCAGGTCCGACACAGAATTCAGAACATCCATCATTCCCATGGAAAGGTCCAGCTGTTCCTGGCACGGCTTTCCGCGGCTCATATCCAGTGTCAGGCCCTGTGCCTGTATTTTCTTATACTGTGCTTTCAGTTTTGCACGTTCTTCAATAAGTTCTTCAGAAGTCATCTCAATATATGGTTTCATCGTAGTTCCTCCCATGATCAGT
>CAMOPG010000212.1:0-2904 GCA_946622165.1 uncultured Erysipelotrichaceae bacterium | reverse complement strand
GACGAAGTTTGCCTGCCGGTTTGCGGATATCCCGAGACCGTGGCGGCTCATGGAATACAAAACAACGATGCTTTATTCAAGTGTCTTCCCCGAAGAAGAAAGAAAGCACCTGCTTCATGAAGAAGTAACAGGTGCCAGGTTTGTATCTGTCAATCAGGATAACTAACGTTTGTCCCGTTCCACTGTCGATATGAACAGCCTTGTCAGCAGAACAAGAATGACCGTGATCAGCAGCAGGATCAGCCAGATCCTGAGCAGATGAAACGATTTGGGATTGTACTGGTCGTAGTAGTCATTCTTCAGGGCTGCCATGATGTAGTTGCCCGAGGGTACGGAGAGATGATTGACATCTGCCGCAATGCATATGGCATTCAGTCCCCATTTACTGATGGTGGCGTTTGACAATGTTTTCATGACGCCGTCCAGTGAGAATACGAATCCTGACAGCAGTAACTGTACGATCAGCAGGAACGGCATGATCGTCATGGCGACCTCTGTGTTTACCGCAAAAGCGGAAGCAGCCAGTCCGAACACATCCGAGGAAAAAATAACCAGGAAGAACGTAAACAGATATTTCAGTATGGTGATTGTCGGGAATGATGACTCCCCCTGGATGTTGTTCTTTTTCAGCAGGAAGATGATCAGCGTTACAAGCAGTGCTTCACAGAAGCAGATGATCGCGTCAAACAGGACATGCGCCAAGGTGTATGCCATCAGGTCCAGGCCGTTATTGCGCTTTTCTTCCTTGATGGTTGCCCGTTCCTTGCAGATGGACTGGATGGAATTGAAGATGCCGATCCAGATGCAGGCGCAGACCAGGGCGAAAGCACCGTTCCTTGTTGCGGAGTACTGCGCAAACATTTCCGATCCTGTGACCATGCCGATCATCAATGTCATTAATACGGTCGACAGGATAATACTGATGTATTTTTTTTCGTTGAAGAAGATCCGGCCGTTTTTGCCGAAATATATTCTGATCTGTTCTCCCATTGATGCGTTCATGCGTTAATCACCTCTGGATGTATTGAATTTCTCTATGAAGTATTCCGCCAATCCTTCACCGTGTTTCTCCGGCGGTTCGATCCTGCTGATGATCTCCTTGAGTGATTCTGTTTCGAAGAATTCACAGGCGTCATGCGGTGTCCCGAAGAAAGCAAGTCTTCCGGTGTCATTGCTGTCTTTGGCAAGCACTACGACTTTATCGTAATGTTCCTTATAGTTTTCCTCTTTTTCAAATTTCGGACCGTATTCCAGGCTGTAGTGGGAAATAACGATGACGATCCTGTTCTCATCATGCGCGATCGAATGAAGGATGTCCAGAAGCTGGTTTTTCGAGTTTTCGTCAAGACCGGAGTCGGGCTCATCCAGGAAGAACAGGCTCGGCTGTTTGATATATGCCTTGGCAGTAGACAATCTTTTCTTTTCACCGCCGCTGAGTTTGCTGACGAGCTTGTTCTTTTCATGCTGAAGCGAAAAGACTTTTAACGCATCCTCAACATATCCCTTCAGGACAGTGCTGTCCGATACGTTTTCGAGGTTTGCCATTCTTGCGGCATCTTCGATCGTTTTATATACGGTATCCCCCAACAGCAATGTATCTTTCTGCGGGACATAACCGATCTGTCTCTGTATGATCCTGTACTGGCTGCTGTCGTATACATCATGACCGCAGTAGATGACCCTGGCTTCCTGTGCCTTTTCATCGCCTTTGATCGCATTGATCAAAGTGGTTTTTCCGGCACCAGAACCGCCGATGACAAGCACCATTTCACCCGGCAGGACACGGAACCGGACATCCTTCAGCAGTACCATACTGCCGAGAGTCCGCTTGATGATATGCACGTCCAGGCTTTCATCAGGCTCAGAAGATCCTTCAGCCGGCTGTACGGAACTGTTTTCTTCCGGTGATTCTTTGATAATCATCTTTGACAGCAGAACGAAATAATCACGTGTGCCTTTACGGATATGGTCCAGTACCGCAACCGGCCGGTCATTTTCCGCCGGAGACTGATTCAGATATACATTGCCTTCCGTATTTCTGATATGCCAGTCACCATCCTGCAGATAGAAGACATCCTGATCCAGGTATTCTGCCAGGGAACTGCTGAACGGTTTTACCAGCCATCTGTTTTCTTTCCAGGATCTTTCTTCAGTGAAAAGAATGCTGATGGCAGCGTCATCACTGCTGAATGAAGGATTGACAAAACTTAAAACATCATCCGGTTTGAGAACAGCTTCTTTGGATATTCTTTTCTTATTCAGATAAACAGGTATTTTATTCTGCAGATCAATATATTTCCACTGACCGTTTTCCTTCATGATTCTTCCTGTTTTTGCAGGAATATAACTGCCCGGCAGTGAAAGACTGACCTTGGAAAAAAGACTGTCCTTGCCGATCATGGTATTTTCCGAAGTGATCTCATGCGTAATGATCTGATTGCTGGCAATTACAAATAATACCGGGTTCATCATAATCCTTTATTGGATCTCCTCGTATGTATAATCAGCAACATTTTTCTGGATACGGTCTGTATACAGGGCGTCAGGATCATCGTAATAATATGATCCGGAGAAGTCAGGAGTGTATGTCTGTTCGGGTGTCTTCTGCTCTGCGTCTGCCAGCTTCAGGTTGACGACAGCAGGTGTTTCGATCGCAATGTATCTTGTTTCCGTCAGAACTTCTGCCGGTTCTGTTTCTGCTGCTTCTTCATCTGTCTCAGCAGGTTCATCTGTTTCTGCCGGTACCTCATATTTATAGACAAGCACCAGATGGGATACACAGTTTCTGCCCCATTTGTCATCCTTGGGGATCAGCACATACGCTTTCACATATTCCGGTTCATAGTTCAGATTCTTCTTTGCGAAATTAGCGATGCATTCATCTTTTCCCTGCGCCTTCAGTTT
>CAMOPG010000211.1:0-2906 GCA_946622165.1 uncultured Erysipelotrichaceae bacterium | reverse complement strand
TTCTTCCGGCAGCTTCCTGCTTTTCAAGAAGTATGAGCAGGAAGAATCCTGAGTTCTCAAACAATGCAGAGATGAAAGTCGCTGCATTTTTCCATGCTTTTCAGGCATGATATGATCGTAAAAAATAAGTATTAGAATCTGCCGGGCATACAAACTATTATATAGATGGGTAGAACCATATTGAGTTCAGAAAGAGGATGATGTGATGGAACAGTTTGAAATGATCAAAAAGAACTTCGGCTTCGGAATGATGAGGCTTCCCATGAAAGACGGAGAGGTCGACCATGAAGAAACAAACAGAATGGTTGACTGGTTCCTTGACCATGGATTCAACTACTTTGATACAGCACATGGATACATCAGCGGAAAGAGTGAACTGGCAGTCAGAGAATGCCTGACAAAGCGTTATCCCAGAGACAGATATATCCTGACGGATAAGCTGACAGGAAGCTATTTCAATAAAGAGGAGGATATCCGTCCGCTCTTCCAGTCACAGCTGGAAGCCTGCGGTGTTGATTACTTTGACTTCTACCTGATGCACGCACAGAACAATGATGTCTTCGAAAAGTTCAAAAAGTGCAGGGCGTATGAAACAGCTTTTGAACTGAAGAAAGAAGGCAAGGTCAAGCATGTCGGGATCTCATTCCATGACAAGGCTGCTGTCCTGGACAGGATCCTCACGGAATATCCTGAGATCGAGATCGTTCAGATTCAGTTCAATTACCTTGACTATGAGAGCGCGTCCATTGAGGCACGCAGAGTCTATGAAGTGTGCGAGAAACATGATAAGCCGGTCCTTGTCATGGAACCGGTCAAGGGCGGAAGTCTGATCAGACTTCCGGAAGAAGCGCAGAAAGCGCTGGATGAGCTGCATGGAGGCTCCAATGCCAGCTATGCGATCCGCTTTGCGGCAGGCTTCAAAAATATCCGTGTCGTACTTTCCGGCATGAGCAATATGGAACAGATGATGGACAATGTTTCCTTCATGGAGGATTTCAAACCGCTGGATGAACGGGAGATGGAGGCGATCAGAAAAGTATGCGCTGTGTACAGTTCCATGAATATGATCCCCTGCACTTCCTGCCGGTACTGCATTGAAGAAAGCTCCTGTCCGAAGCATATCCTGATCCCGGATCTGTTCTCCAGCTACAACACCAAGCAGATGTTTGATGACTGGAATGTCAGACATTATTATCAGCGGACAGTCGCTGACAACGGAAAAGCTTCCGACTGCATCAGATGCGGCAAATGCGAGCGTGTATGCCCGCAGCATCTTCCGATCCGTGATCTGCTGAAGCAGGTTGCGGAAGTGTTTGAACAGCAGCAGTAACTGCAGAACAAGGGGAAGAACATGAAATACAGAGTCAACAGGAAGACAGGCGACAGGATCTCGGAGATCGGGATCGGTTCATCCTATATGTACGAAGCAGGCATGGAGGAAGCAGTCAAAGCACTGCGGAAGGCTGTGGAAGGCGGCATCAACTACTTTGATCTGGCTGCCGGACATGGTGACTCCTTCCCGATCTACGGAGAAGCACTGCATGCGTACAGAGACAGGATCTTTTATCAGATCCATTTCGGCGCAGACTATACAAAAGGTGATTACGGATGGTCGCTTGACCTGGATACGATCAGGCATTCCGTTGAGAAAATGCTGAAAGAACTCAGGACCGATTACATCGATTACGGATTCATTCACTGCCAGGATGAGATCTCCGACTGGGAAACATACAAGAAGAACGGGATCTATGACTATATCCTGGAGCTGAAGGAAAAGGGTATCGTCAGACATATCGGACTTTCCTCCCATACGCCGTCTGTGATCAACAGGATCCTCGATGAAGCAGATGTGGATATGCTGATGTTCTCGATCAATCCCGCATATGACTACGGAAAGGGTCAGTATGCATATGGTGAAACAGATGAGCGTGAAGCGATCTACCGCAGATGCGAAAAAGAAGGGATCGGCATTTCCGTCATGAAGCCCTTCTCAGGCGGACAGCTGCTGAGCGACAGTACATCACCGTTCGGCAAAGCACTGACGACAGCACAGTGTCTGAAATACATTCTGGATAAGCCGGGCGTGCTGACAGCACTGCCGGGTGCCCAGAGTGTCGAACAGGTGGAAGAGCTGCTTTCCTACTATGACAAGACGGAAGAAGAACTGGACTACTCCGTGATCTCTTCACTGGAACCGGTACGCAATTCCGGCAGATGCGTTTACTGCAACCACTGCAAACCCTGTCCGATGGGTATCGATGTCGGCCTTGTCAACAAGTACTATGATCTTGCCATAGCAGGGGATATGATGGCTGTTGAGCATTACAGGACACTGGAAAAGAATGCCGGTGACTGCATTCAGTGCGGACACTGCGATTCCAGATGTCCGTTCTCCGTGCACCAGTCCCAGCGTATGCAGGAAATCAAGGCATATATGGAGAACGTGCAGTGAAACGGATATTCTGTCTGTTCATGTGCATGCTGGTACTGAACGGATGCGCCAGGCAGGCACCGCAGGAGACTGCACAGCCTCAGGCTCCAGAAGAGACAGCCCAGGCGGAAAAACAAGAAGAAAAGGAAGAAGAAAAGATGCTGAAAATGATGATCGGAGATACGGCAGTCAACGTCGTATGGGAAGAAAATGAATCAGTCGATGCATTGAGGGAACTGGCAGCGGGTGAACCGCTGAGTATCCGGATGTCCATGTACGGCGGATTTGAACAGGTCGGCCCGATCGGAACATCCCTGCCGAGGAATGATGTTCAGACAGTTACGGATTCCGGTGACATCGTGCTTTATTCAGGAAACCAGATCGTTGTGTTTTACGGATCCAATTCCTGGGCATATACAAGGCTCGGCCATATTTCGGACAGATCGCAGTCTGAGATGCGTGAACTGCTCGGAAA
>CAMOPG010000210.1:0-3012 GCA_946622165.1 uncultured Erysipelotrichaceae bacterium | reverse complement strand
TATCGGATACCATATTGATGCTGAGGGGCTGGACAGGCGTTTCTGCCGGAGCAGATTCTTTCTTTTCCTTCAGGGCATTGGTGATCAGATCAATGACGACTGCAGCCTTGTACTGGGCAAAGGCTGCTGCAGGGATGTCCAGTATGATCTTATCCGTCAGCACTGAAGCCAGCTTTTTGTGTTCATACTGGATCTGCGGTGCAAGCAGGATGACATCATAGTCAAATGCTTTCTCATAGATCGTTGGAAAGGATACCGCATTGAATGTGTAATCCAGGGTCAGTGCTTCCGCCGCTGCCTGCAGCTGTTCAGCAAAGAATCCGGTCGTCAGTCCGCAGGAACATGTCAGCAGGATCCTGACGCCGTGCTTTTCATTGATTGTGAGCAGCGTTTCCTTCATTTCCCTGAACAAACCTTCCGCATGCTCGGGATCATTCGGTTCAAAATGAAGATAGAACATTGTCTGGCTGTCAGCCAGTGTTGTGATCGTCAGTTCAACGATTCCCAGGTCTTCATGCAGTGCTGCGGCACCCTCCGCATACTCTGTCAGGAACCTGATACAGTTCTTTTCTTCATCATATATCAGTTCATATGCATCATCTGTCTGTGACAGAAGCCAATCTTTATACTCTTTGATCGTATATTCACTCATTGCTTTACCTCATCAGTTATCAGTTAGTTTACCATACTGAAGGCAAATCATACCCTTTCAGGCAGAAAAAAACATTTTTTTCGAGATTTCTCTTGACCTTCCACCAAGGGGAAGCCTTACATTGGACTTAGAAAACAGAAAAAGGCTGTGCATAAACGTATGAAGATCAATCAGGTTGAAGAGCTTACAGGCATTTCCAAAAAGAATATCCGTTTTTATGAGGAACAGGGACTGATCAGACCGAACAGGGATCCTGCCAACGGATACCGCGAATACTCCCTTGCGGATGTTACGGATCTGAACAGGGTCAAGCTTCTGCGGAAACTCGGGATCTCCTGTGAGGATATCCGGAGAATACAGGACGGCGATCTTTCATTCAGGGAATGCATCGATCACCATATCATCAGCCTTTCTCATCGCAGACAGGACCTGATGCACAATCAGGAGATCTGTGAACAGCTGATCGAAGAACACACTGAATTATCCGGACTGGATGCCGAGGCATATCTGGAAAAGATCAGTGAGATGGAAAAAGGAGGTACAAGGTTTATGAATGTCCGGGAGTCAGATGTCAGAAAGAGACGTACCGGAGCGATCATCGCTGCAGTAACAGCGATCGGACTGTTTGTGATCCTGCTGGGAGTGATCCTTTGGGCAAACAAGCAGGATCCCGCACCGAAAGTCATACTATGGCTGATGTTCATGATCATCGGTTCCATGATCATCGGCACCATATTGGCACTTCTGCAGAGACTGAAGGAAGTGCAGAAAGGAGAGATCGATGAAGCTTCTAAGTATTGAACACATCCCGGGAAAAGAATTTGAAGCCCTGGGTCTTGTCAAAGGCACGATCGTGCAGACAAAGAATTTCGGCAAGGATTTCATGGCCGGAATGAAAACACTGGTAGGCGGTGAGATCGTCGGATACACAGAGATGCTGACGGAAGCACGGCAGATCGCCACAAAGCGCATGGTAGATGAAGCAGAGGAACTCGGTGCCGATGCCATCATCGGCATCCGCTACGGTTCATCATCCCTGATGCAGGGAGCTGCGGAAGTCGTTGTCTACGGCACAGCTGTCAGGATACTGGAGAAGTAAGATGATTTCAGGGCTGAAGCTGTTTATGATAGTCCTGCAGGTACTTGCCGGATTCCTGATGCCGTTGGTGCTTCTGTTTGTACTGCGCCGCAGATACGGCTGCAAGATCAAGGCATTCCTGCTTGGTGCTGCAGTCATGCTGGTATTTGCCCTGACCCTGGAAGCCATGGTCCATCAGGTCGTTCTGACTTCTCCTGCTGGAGTGACCATTCAGCAGAACATCTTCCTGTACGCGCTGTACGGAGGCTTCATGGCTGCGCTGTTTGAAGAAACAGGCAGATATCTGGCAATGCGGTTTCTGATGAAGGACATGTACAGCAATGACATGAATTCTGTCATGTATGGTGCAGGACACGGAGGCTTTGAATGCATGGTCGTCCTTGGCATCACCGGCATCAACAATCTGGTACTGGCTTTGTCCGGACCTCCTGTCGGTCCAACGAACGTACCCGGGCTGCAGGAGGATCTGGCTGCACAGATCTCTTCCTACCCGACCTATATGTTTGCGCTTGGCATCGTGGAACGCATTTCCGCGATCTGCCTGCATATCGCATTATCTGTCTTTGTATGGAAGGCTGTCACAAAAGGCGCCGCATACAGGAAATACCTGCTGCTGGCATATTTCATTCATTTCGCAGTGGATGCGGGCACGGTCATCATCAGCGGCTATACTGGTGCAGTTATATTCGAGGCACTGCTTCTGGTATTCTGCATTGCACTGCTGTACTATGCTTTGAAAATGCTCAGACATGCATATTGAACGGAGCCTCACGGTTCCGTTTTTTCATCTGTTCTGTTCAAAACAATAAACCTTTAAATTACAGCAGTAATATAATGTGAATAATAGGTACTGAAACAGCGTACTATGAAGAAAGAAAGGAAGCGTTATTATGGAAACATCATTTGATCTCGAAAAAGCAAAAGCTGTGATCGACAATGGCATTGACCAGGCACAGGAACTGATCCAGGATCCGGCAAAGATCGACGGACTTCTGGATGACCTTCAGACAAGACTGAAGGAAGTGCCGACCGTCGGTACAACACTGTCCAATGTCCCGCTCATGATATCCATGGTCAAGAGCTATATTACAAAGGAGTACACTACAGTCTCCCCGAGAGTGATCGCAGCGATCGTCAGCTCATTCCTCTACTTTGTTAAGAGAAAAGACCTGATCCCGGATAATATCCCGCTGATCGGACACCTGGATGATATCGGAGTTGCAATGGTCGCACTGAAAATGGTAGAGCCGGAACTGTCCGC
>CAMOPG010000209.1:0-3017 GCA_946622165.1 uncultured Erysipelotrichaceae bacterium | reverse complement strand
CGGTGCACAGCCTGAGTGCATCCTGGATGCTGTGTTTGATCCTGCCACTATGACCGTATCCATGACCTCGGATTCCTCCAATACAATGGAATTGAAAGCCGACGGTGACAGGCTGACTATCAGCGGACCAAACCAGGAACTTGTGTTCGAGAAAACAGACGAAATAGACATTGAGCTTTCCAAAGGCTGATCATGAAGACCCGGATATCCGGGTTTTTCTTATATACGCAAAAAACACGGGGATTCCGAAGAACCTCCGTGTCTTTTAAATACAAGGTCAGTACCGCTTTTAGATCTGAGCGAAGTACTTGATTGTACGAACCATCTGAGAAGTGTAGCTGTTCTCATTGTCATACCAGGAAACAACCTGTACCTGATATGTGTTGTCGTCAATCTTTGTAACCATTGTCTGTGTAGCATCGAAGATGGAGCCGTGTGTTTCACCGATAACGTCGGAAGAAACGATCGGGTCTTCATTGTATCCGAAGCTGTCACTTTCAGCAGCCTTCATAGCAGCGTTGATGCCTTCAACAGTAACGTCTTTGCCTTCAACAACAGCAACCAGGATTGTTGTGGAACCTGTAACTACCGGAACACGCTGAGCGGAACCGATGAGCTTGCCGTTGAGTTCAGGAATAACGAGACCGATTGCCTTAGCAGCACCTGTGCTGTTCGGAACGATGTTGGCAGCACCAGCTCTTGCTCTTCTCAGATCGCCTTTTCTGTGCGGTCCGTCGAGAATCATCTGGTCGCCTGTGTATGCATGAACAGTTGTCATGATACCGGACTTGATCGGAGCATACTTGTTCAGAGTATCAGCCATCGGAGCGAGGCAGTTAGTTGTGCAGCTCGCAGCGGAGATGATCTTGTCTTCCGGTGTCAGTGTGCCTTCGTTAACGCTGAAGACGATGGTCGGCAGGTCATTTCCTGCAGGAGCGGAAATAACAACTTTCTTAGCACCGGCATTGATGTGAGCCTGTGCCTTTTCTTTCTTTGTGTAGAAGCCTGTGCATTCCAGAACTACGTCTACACCCAGTTCACCCCAAGGAAGTTTGTTTGCGTCCGGTTCCTTGTAAATCTTGATTTCTTCTCCATCGACTGTAATGGAATCTTCACCGGCTGTTACTGTGTGGCCTGCATATTTGCCCTGTGCAGAGTCATACTTCAGCAGGTTGGCAAGCATCTTCGGATCTGTAAGATCGTTGATAGCGACAACATCATAACCTTCAGCACCAAACATCTGTCTGAAAGCAAGACGTCCGATTCTGCCAAAACCGTTAATTGCAACTTTTACATCTGCCATGATAGTAATTTCCTCCTTTTGTTGCATCTAAAATTATATCGCAACTAATGCCTTAGTCAATTGTGAAAAGTTGGATAACCTGTCGTTTTTCCGCTGTTTTTCATAATTCTCCGAGGCTCTTCATCGTTCTTTCACAAGACGCGTAAAATACACGCCCTTCTGCAGAAGACAGCATGTTCTGTCTTCCGTACAGGAGGAAGAAATAATGCACAGAGAAGGCACCAATTTGTGGTTGACCGTTCCCCAAGGGAACGGAATTACAGTGGAATCAACCATACCGCCTATGAAGACAGTGAAAGAGATGTGCGCACTGACCGGAGTCAGCCGGAAAACACTTTATTACTACGACAAGATCGGAATCCTTTCCCCTTCACGGCGGATCGGCAAGCAGAAAAGCAAACTGTACAGCGACGCTGCCGTAAAGCGTCTTCTGCTCATTAAGAAATACCAGGAAGCAGGTCTGACGCTGGAGGAAATCCGGCGGATCCTCGAGAACAGCGATACCGAAGAAACCGTCATCAGAGAAGCTCTCTCCAGGATGGAACGGGAAGCGGAAACCATCCGTATCCAAATGGGCAAAGCCAGAACTCTTCTGCAGGCCAAGGAGGAATGAAGTCATGAAGCTGATCAGTCTCAAATGCCCGGGGTGCGGCGCATCCCTGCAGGTAGATACGTCCAGAACCACAGCCGTATGTCCGTACTGCCATACCCAGTTTCTGATCGATGATGAAGTGCGGAAACTGCAGCTCGACAATCCCCGGAACACCGGCTATGAGTTCGAAAAAGGAAGACAGGATGCCCAGCGTGAATCCGTACAGATCAGTGCCGAAGAAGCGAAGAAAAAGAAAAGAAAGACCATTATTCTGATCGTTCTCTGGATCCTGCTGTTCCCGCTGATGGCCACGATTGCCCTGTGGAGATCATCTTTCCCGAAAAGCAAATTTCTTAAGATTATCCTGACGCTGATTCTCTGGTCTGGCTGCTATGCCGGTTATCTCAAAGTGCGGGACAAAGCCGTGCAGGTTTTCGGTCCGAGGCAGATTGTCATACGCGCTGATGAAGTATACTTCGGTGACTGGCTGAAGGACAACTTCACGGTGGAGAAAGCAACGATCGGCAGACTCTCCGAAGAAGAAGCCGAGCTGAATCTCACCCTGAACGTCAAGCAGTCCCCGTTGGAAGAACTGAATGCCGTCTTTGCACAGAACGGCTATGACATGAATGAGTTCACCCGGGCGGACGGCAGTGTTCTGGATATCAATGATCTCTACCAGTACGCGGATGAATTTGACGCGGAAGGCATGCGCGCAGGCAAGCAGATTGAAGAGCTGCTTGGTCTGCAGGAAGGACAGAAAGCGGAACTCAGCTGGCGGCTGAGCGGAACAAAGTATTCCCTGGACAGATTCATGAAGTCCACATCGCTGATGATCAGTGCCGACCTCAGATACCAGGGCACCGGTGACAAAGAACATCTGCTGATTCTGATTCCCTGGCAGGTACATGACACAACCCCGACGCCAAAACCCGAGCCCGCACCGACACCGGAACCGACGCCTGAACCGACCCCTGTCCCAACTCCGGAACCCACTCCCGAACCGACACCCGAACCGACACCGGAGGCGAAAACAGAACCGGCAGACACAGGCGGTGTGACCCCGGAGTTCAAGGCAGCGATGGACAGCTATGAAGCATTCTTCGATGAGTATATTGACTT
>CAMOPG010000208.1:0-3038 GCA_946622165.1 uncultured Erysipelotrichaceae bacterium | reverse complement strand
GCAGCTGATCAGACACAGCTGTCAGCTATCGTATATATGAACAATGATATGGATGCTAAAATGAATTCATGAAACAGGTGAATGATATGACAGAGAGCAGAAAAAAATATAAAGCATTTATCAGCTACAGACATAAGCCAAATGATATGAAGACAGCCAAAGCTGTACATCAGCTGATCGAGCATTACCGTATTCCGGCAGAGATCGCTGAGAAGCACGGAATTGCCGACTGCAGATTCGGAAGGGTATTCCGTGACCAGGACGAACTGCCTCTTTCTGATGATCTGTCTGCCAATATTACACAGGCACTGGATGATTCGGAATTCCTGATCGTGATCTGCACGCCTGATCTTCCGCAGTCCATCTGGTGCAAAAGGGAGATCACATATTTTCTTGAACACCATCCGAGAAGCCATGTGCTGGCAGTGCTGGCTGACGGAACGCCGGAAACATCGTTCCCTGATTCATTGACACATGTTTATGATCCGGTCACAAAAGAAACCGTTGAACTGGTTGAACCGCTGGCCGCAAACATCTGCGGTGCTGCAGGACCGGATATGAAACTCCTGAACAAGGAGATCTTCAGACTTTACGCGGCAATGATTCCCTGCGCATTTGATGATCTTTGGCAGCGGGAGCGCCGCTATCAGACCAGAAGGCGGATCATTGCAGGAAGTCTGGCAGGCTGCCTGCTTCTGGGTTATACAGGAACAGTTGTCTATAAGAATCATCAGATCCAGACAGCATACAATGAGCTGGAGATCGAACACGCGAATACGCAGAAAAAAGAATCGGAGGCACTTGCGGCACTTTCAGGGAATGCATTGTCATCCGGGGACCGCACATCTGCATTGAAGTATGCATTTGAAGCGCTGCCTGCTCAGTCAGACCGTCCGTATGTTCCTGCTGCAGAGAAAGCAATATCTGAAGCACTGTATCTTTACCGCACACCGAATCTGCGTTTTGACCGTGCGTTTGACTATGATGTGATTCCGAACAGTATCGACACAGACGGTGAGCGGATCTTCTTTGCCGGAAATGACAAAAGAGTCTATTGTATTGACGGCAGCGGCAAACAGCTGTGGAAAACAGAACCGGATCAGCTGTCATTCCGGTATATCCATGTTATGAAAGACGCTGGCAGGATCATTGCCGGCGGTACGGGCTCAGTTCTTCTGCTGAACAGCGAAACAGGCAGTACAGACTATCAGATCAATGGCACATATCTGGGGATGTCAGATGATGAGTCTCTTGTCTGTGCGGTACAAAACAAGAACCTGATCTTCATTGATGCTTTGACAGGAAAACAGGTCTTTTCCGCAGATCTGTCGGAGCTCACAGATTTAACGATCGCCAATAGTTATGACTGTACTTTTTCGAATGACAACAGGATCTGTCATGTCAGCTTCCGCGCATATGACAGCAGCACCTCCAGAAACTACGAGGCGATCACGTTCAAAGCGGATCTGTCAGATCAGACAGTATCCATCTTCAGAACGATACCATATAACGTTGATGATCATGAAATAACCGATACAAAGACTGTTTTCCGGGCTGACGGCAGTATTTTCCTGTTTGCCATTGCATACAGTGATGATCGTGTTCTCACAATGACAGAAGCATATAACGCTGACGGAACGGTCAGGTACAGCCGCATTGACGATCCTGATATTCTTCCTTCAGTTCCATCAGCCGGCGCGATATTGGAAGACGGCTTTTACCTGACAGACTCGAATTACTTGACTGCAGTATGGAAAAAATACGCACTGCTGTTTGATATGAGGACAGGGGAACTCGTTGATTACGATCTGATGGAATCAGACTGTCTTGATGTACGGGCTTACGTAAAGGACAGATGGCATTTCCTGTTTGAAAACGGAACAGTCAAGATCGTATATCCTGAAGCATTTGCCAACGGCATCCTTGAATTCCACGATGTATTCTCAGCAGGCATTGAACTGGCAGGAGGCTGGCTGCTGGACGGAAAAGGATATGAGATGTCTGTGATTCCGATGAGTGATATGTCAAAGATGGAATTCCTGAACGTGATCGGTGATCATCCTGAAAAGAAAGTACCCTGGCTGATTGATCAGAAATCCAGTTTTCCTTCTTCCAGCAATCTGGCAGTCTCCGAAGATGGTCAGTGGTATCTGCAGTATGTAGAATCATATGATAAAGAAGGATACTTCCAGCTTCATCTGCTGGACAGCACACATCATGAAGTTCTGAAAAATATATATCCTGAGACACTCAATATAAACCCGGTATTCGGCGATCATAAACTGTATCTGTTCGGAGACCGTGAATACATCTGGGACTTTGAGACAAACGAGCTCAGTGCGGCAGACCCGGGGATCCCGTATGACTATGATTACATCAGAAGCAATCGGATATGCGGAAATATGGCAGTCTTTGAGCTCGCCGAAAATTCAGATGATCCGGGAATGGGGATCAGGGGCGGCTATGCCGTGCAGAATGTCAGAACACAGGAATGGACGCTGGTCCAGTATGGGGCCGGAGAAGAAACAGAACGCTATCTGCCTTCCTATTACGAGGGAGATATCTACACTGCTGATGAAAATCATTTCTACATGCTGGATACCGATCATATCCTGCATATCTGCCCGCTGAAAGGTGAAGAAGAGAGAACGGTACCGTTTGGATCAGATGATGTCAAGAGGGCCGTATGTGATGGGCAGCTGATCCTGATCGAAGATCATTCCGGAACACTTACATTGATCGATATCGCAACAGGAGAGACGCTGTATCAGAAGAACCTTGATACGGGTTCAACCGGCATCCGTCTGTGGGTAACTGACGAGAGGATCATCATTTCTGAATCAGGGGCATACGGAAACGGATATATTCTTGACAGAAACAGCGGGGAAGAACTGTGCAGCGTTCCGAAACTTGTGGAATATGACAGGGCAGAACGCAGGCTGATCTGCTATGATCCCGGCACAAAATCATATCTGCTTTACAAGATGCTGAATACGGCAGAAGCTGCTGAACGGGCATCATTGATCATTTCCGATGAT
>CAMOPG010000207.1:0-3131 GCA_946622165.1 uncultured Erysipelotrichaceae bacterium | reverse complement strand
GAAGGATGCTGTTTACGGAGGGCGATCAGTCTGCGGACCTCATTCCATAAGGAATCCGGATCATTCATTTCCGTCTCGGCATTGATCTCATCCATGTGTGCTTTATCCTGCGGGATATACAGCAGAGATTCGGGAGCTGTTGAGAATCCGGCATTGACTGTCCGGTCCCACTGCATCGGGGACCTGGATCCGGTACGGTAATAGCCGCCCTCTTTGGAATGCAGGCCTTCCACATAATTCATACCCAGTTCATCCCCGTAGTAGATGAACGGAATGCCCGGCATAGTCAGCAGGAACGCAAACGCGATCCTCATCTGATCAGACGTCAATGTTTTCGCCATACGGTACATGTCATGGTTGCCTGACGGGATGCAGATCAGTCCGTTCCCGTCTTTTGTCTTTGCCAGGTTTTTCAGGTACAGGTCAAAGAATGCCTCTGCACTGCCCTGTCCGGCAAAATACGGGTGTTCTGTCCGGAACAGGTCCGGATAATGCGACGGACCGAAGTGCAGGACAAAGTCCATGTCAAATCCTGCTTCGAGCGCTTTATCCGCTTCACCCCATTCCGAAACGATCACAGCATCGGGATATTCTTCATCCAGCCATCTGCGGATATCCTGCCAGAAACGGATCGTGCCTTTGCTGTCGGGATCGTTCTTCACAAGCGAGCCTGCCATATCGACACGGAATCCGTCCGCTCCCATATCCAGCCAGAACTTCATGATGTTCTTCAGTTCCGCCTTTGTGGACATCGGGCCCTCATCATCCGGTGACTGTTCCCAGTCACAGCCTTCATCCTTCACAGCGAACCCGTAATTCAAGGCAGGCTGTGCAGTGAAGAAATTGACTGCAGCAGCACCGTCACGGTCATAGCCGCCTCTCAGCCATCCCATGATATTGCCGACGTTTTTCGGTGCGTTCCACACCGTATCCGTCCATACATATCTGTCAGTATATTTGTTTTTTTCCGGCAGACATGACTGACGGAACCATTCGCATTCAATGCTCGTATGTCCTGCCACAAGGTCCAGGATCAGATGCATGCCTTTTTCATGCATTACATTGCAAAGACGCTTCAGGTCTTCGTTGGTGCCGTACCGTTGAGCAACTTTGTAAAAATCACGCACATCGTATCCGGCATCCACAAACGGGGAATCAAAGCAAGGGTTCATCCAGACCGCATCGCAGCCCAGTTCCCTGATATAGTCCAGTTTTTCAATGATGCCGTTCAGATCACCGATACCGTCCGCATTTGAATCTTTGAAAGACTGCGGGTATATTTCATAAAACACCGCTTCATCAAGCCATTTTCCAGCCATATTCAAAACCATCCTTACCGTAATCATACCCCATATGAGCCCGCTGATGGGTTTTGTGACTATAATAATTTATACGAGGTATTGATCATGCACAGCAATCAGACAATGAAAAAGAACCTGATCATGTTTCCGCTCGGTACTGTGGGCAGGGATATGGTCTACACACTGGTCACAAACTACCTTCTGACTTTCATCCTGTTCACAAAACAGCTGACAAACGGACAGCTCGGTGCGATCACTGCGATCATGGTCGGCGCAAGGATCTTCGATGCGCTGAACGACCCCATCATGGGTGACATCATTGAGCACACCCATACAAAATGGGGCAAGTTCAAGCCATGGCTGGTCATCGGCATCCTGTCAACATCCGTTGTTGTATGGACCGTTTTCAATGTCGATCTGACAGGCTGGAAGTTCGTCGTCCTGTTCGGTTTCTTCTATTTCTTCTATTCCTTAACCTATACGATGCATGATATCTCATACTGGGGCATGATCCCTGCACTGAGTTCTGACGCGGATGCCCGAAACAGGTTCACTGCCAAGGCAACACTGTTTGCCGGCATCGGCAGCACGCTGGCAGGCATTGCTATACCGATGCTGACGACAGGCAGGTATGCGCTCGGCGGAAACGCAAAGACAGCATACGGCATCATAGCCGGGATCGTCTGCGTCCTTGCCCCGCTGTTCCTGGCGTTTACGATCTTCGGAGTTCAGGAGCGGCGTGATGTATCCAGCGGTGAACAGAATGCGTTCAGTCTGAAGGCGATCTTCAACACGATCAAAGCAAATG
Source organism: uncultured Erysipelotrichaceae bacterium (assembly GCA_946622165.1). Lineage (GTDB taxonomy): Bacteria > Bacillota_I > Bacilli_A > Erysipelotrichales > Erysipelotrichaceae > Bulleidia. The sequence goes on along the minus strand of CAMOPG010000207.1, from coordinate 1,022 downwards.
ACCAGCTCAGCTGGATCGCTGTGATCTTCCTGATCCAGCAGATCGGCAACGGGCTGATCATCGGCGGTCTGGGCTCCACATACATCTACGTTGAGTTCGGATACAACGGCGGTCTTTACTCCCTGTTCACAACGATCGGAATGGCTGCGACCGCATTCCTCATGATCTTCTATCCGGCGATCTCAAAAAAGATCTGCAGAAAGCCTCTGATGAAGATCATGCTGTATATTTCGATCGCCGGATATGCATTGATGCTGGGCAGCGGACTGCTTCTGCCGGCAGGCAATACGATCAAATACGCCTGCATCGTCCTGGGATATATGCTGTCCAACTTTGGTCAGTACTGCTATTACCTGATCATGATGATCTCGATCATCAACGCTGTTGAATACAACGAATATAAAACAGGCAGAAGGGATGAGGCGATCATCACTTCCCTGAGACCGTTCATTACCAAGCTCAGTTCAGCACTGACTGCTGTACTGACATCCGGAAGCTACATGATCTTCGGCATCACGCAGTTCACCAACAGGATCTCCGAATATGAAAGTGCCGCTGCCGCAGGAACGATCAGCGATACGCAGAAAATGGATCTGATCTCACAGGTCCTCTCCAATGTGCAGCGTTCACAGGCGTCCGGCCTCCTGATCCTGATGACAGCACTGCCCTGCCTGATGATGGTGATCTCTTATCTGCTTTATCTGAAGCACTATATTCTTGACGAAGATGAATACGTGCGTATCTGCAGCATTCTGGAACAGAGACGAGGGGGATCTTATGAGCATCACTAAGCTTGCTTTGAAATTCGCGGCTCCCCTTCCGGATATTGAATCTTATGACAGATATCTGTTCTTCGGTCCGCATCCGGATGATATTGAGATCGGGGCCGGTGCGACAGTCGCGAAGCTGGCTGCTGCAGGCAAACAGATCTGTTTCGTCATCTGTACGGACGGAAGGTACGGAGGCGGATATGTACCGGATCTGAAGCCTTTGGAGCTGGCAGAAAAACGAAAGCAGGAAGC
>CAMOPG010000206.1:0-3131 GCA_946622165.1 uncultured Erysipelotrichaceae bacterium | reverse complement strand
AGATTTCCTGTTAATATCAGTTATGGATCCAGAGCCTGCTGATCAGCTTCTGCTCTTTTCTGCTGAGATGCCTGTACCATTCAACCATAGCACTTTCGTCATCCGAGAGAACGGATAGAAACCGGTTTTCTGTATCAGCACTTTTCAGATGTGAGTACTGAGGATCACCTTCGATCAGTTCATCAAAGGAAATATTAAAAATCTCAGCGATTTTCTGAAGCATATCAAGAGGAATAGTCTTGATATACCCGTTTTCCCACCTGCTTACAGTTCCACGGTTAATATTGAGTCTGAGAGCCAGTTCTCTGGTAGTCAGGCCGTTTTTTTCTCTCTCACTTGTGATCTTCTGACGTACGAGCATTGCATGGAATTCCTTGACAACAATGTAATACAAGGGGATAATTTAGTCAAGGAAAGATGCACAGCGCTGTGCGGCATATAATCGTATGACAGTCGGCCTCTCTCAGAAAAACAGGCGTGATCTTCGCAAGGGGCACAGTCCTTTTGCGGGTTTTCTGCGCGTCACACGGCATTTCTTTCCGAACCTTTCAAAACAGTTCAATCAAATGCAGGATCCGAGGCATCAGTCATATATCAGATATTCTCAGTCCTCCCTGATCTGGCTGACACTCATGAAATGCAATGCCGGCATTCAGACAATGAGAGGAATGACCAGGGAACTGAATACAGAAGAGGCAATTGAGAATCTTTCCATATTGGCGGAAAGCGGACCGCTGCAGGAGAAACCGGACTGGCAGACCGTAAATAACTATCTGGAGAAACTGGCTCCGGAACAGCTGGAAGAAATACTGTTTGATATGACCAGGAAGCTGATCCGCACAAAGGACTATACAGATTACACAGTTGATGGCCGGTATGTCATTGTCATTGACGGAACAGATTATGCACATTTCAGAAAGAAGCACTGTGAACATGATCTTGTAAGGAAGACAGTGGATAAAGAGAGCGGAGAGGTCAGATATGATTACTTCCATAAAGTTCTTGAAGCCAAGCTGATATTGGGACCCGGACTTGTGATCTCCATCGGCAGTGAATTCATAGAGAATGAAGATGAAAATGTGTCCAAACAGGACTGTGAGCTGAATGCGGCGTACAGACTGATCAGAAAGATCAAGAAAGCATTCCCGAGGCTGAGCATAGTGATTCTGGGAGATGCACTGTATGCGGCGATTCCATTCATGAAAGCGGTAAAGGAATGTAAATGGGATTATGTCTTCAGGGTAAAAACAGGAAGACAGGAAAAGCTCATGGAGGATTTTGAAGATCTGCTCAATCACGTTGAAAAGGGAGATATTATCAGTAACATTCTTCCATGGGAAAAAGGAACAGGATGTTTTGTCAATGGCGTGGATCGGGTAAGCAATAAAGATGAGATATGCAATATGGTCAGATACGCAAACAGCGACACAGAATTCAACTGGGTATCCAGTATAGAAATAACACGATCAAATCTGAGCAGAATCATAAAGACGGGCAGGGACCGGTGGAAGATTGAAAACGAAGGGTTCAACAGCCAGAAATGCGGAATATATAAACTGGAGCACCTGTGCAGTCTGAATTACAATGCAATGAAGAATCATTACCTGATCGTACAGATCGCCTGCACATTGATGCAGTTATACATGGCATATGACAAAGTAGTATATCAGCTTGCGGAAGGCATGAAACATACAGCCAGGGAACTGCACATTTCATTCCGTGAACATGTGCTGGATATGTATGATACAGAATTTGTCAGAACCAGAACCGCGCTGCATTTATGTTGTCTTCTGGCATAAAAGTGCCGTTTGAGGATCTTTATGCGCTCTGATATCCGGAATCAGCTTTATACAGGACGAAATCCAGTTGGGGCAGCTGGATTTTTACATTGTCAGCAGTATTCACCTCAGTTATTAATACCTTTCATCAGTGACATATATTTTCTACTCTTCAAAGCTGAGCATTGCTTGAGAATAAACATGATTTCTTTTGAATATGGTAACATTAATATATGAGCAATTTAAAACGGTACACATTGTATATATTGAATCTGATTGATGTGTTTTCCATTGTTCTGGCACATTTTTTTGCTTATCTGATGAGAACAAAGATCCTTGTTTCGTTCATTTCGTTCCATGAAAGAACGGATTATACGAAGAATCTTTTGTTTGCGCTTGTGTCATATATCATATACAACATTGCAGTCCAGTATAATGAGAACCACTTCCTGGAACGCAACCGCTGGGAGGAACTGCATTCCACGTTGAAAATGACGCTGTACGTGACAGGTCTGCCGCTTCTTTATCTGTATGTTACAAAGCAGTCTGAACTGTTTTCACGAATCTATATCGGCGTTTTCATCGCGGCATTGATCGTGATCGACCTGATCGCAAGGATCCTGGTCAAACGTTTTGTCATACCGCGCTACAAAACATCCGGCAACGTTGAGGATGTGCTTGTTGTGACAGATATGGAATCTGCCGAGGCAGCCATCGCAAGACTGAAGGATGACAATGACTGGCGCTATCTGATCAGCGGGCTGGTGATCACAGACAAGCCTCTGAAAGGTCAGTCCATAGCCGGCATCAAGGTTCTTTCCGACCGTGAGCATATGTTTGAAGATATTGAGTCTGCTGAGATCGACTCAGTCCTGATCGTTACCGGAGATGAGAAGCGCTCAACGATCAAGGAATGGATGAAACGGTTCCGCGATGCCGGAAAGATCGTCCATGTAGAAGTATCAGAGTATGATCTGGATGATTCGTTCCATGATATCGACCAGATGGGAAATACAGCTGTTGTTACATACAGACAGATCTCTCCGATGCCGAAACGTCAGATCCTGGTCAGAAGACTTCTGAACATCATAGCGGGACTTCTGCTGCTTCCGGTCTATCTGCTCGTTACGGTGATCGTCTGGATCTTTACATCGATCGAGTCACCCGGCAGCCTTCTAGTGCCGCGCGTACGTGTCGGTAGGAATAACCGCCGTTTCTATAAGTACCGCTACAGAGTCTACCGCACGGATGCCCAGGAGCGCATCCGCAATGGTCAGTCACCATATACCGGAATCGGAAAATTCCTTGAGAAAACACATCTGGACGGTCTGCCTGTCATATTGAATATTCTGA
>CAMOPG010000205.1:0-3198 GCA_946622165.1 uncultured Erysipelotrichaceae bacterium | reverse complement strand
TGATCGCTTTTTCGAACGGGATCAGCTCGCACTTCTGCAGTTCTTCATATGTGCTCCTGATGCACGGGAATCCGGTATGGCTGTCCGTATCCGTATTGCCGTGTCCCGGGAAGTGCTTCAGCACAGCGATCGTTCCCTGCTCATGCAGTCCCTGCAGATAGGCCGTACCAAATGCAGCTGTTGTTTCCGGATCATCCGAGAATGAACGGTTCCCGATCACCGGATTGGCAGGATCGGTATTGACGTCCAAAACAGGAGCAAAATCGGAATTGATGCCAAGCAGCTGCAGTTCTTCCCCGTAAATGGATGCCATCGTTCGGGCGTTTTCTGTTTTCCCGGAAGCACAGAGCGCCATGTTTCCGATGCCTGCAGTTCCGTAATTGACACGGGCGACATAACCGCCCTCCTGATCCACAGCTGTCAGCAGCGGAATACCGCTGTTTGCTGTCTGAAGATCAGAAACCAGTCTGAGCGTCTGTTCAGCATCCTTGAAATTTTCCTCAAACAGCATGACCCCGCCATAGTGATATTTTCCAAGAGCTTCACGGATCTCATCATTCAGTTCCGTGATCCTGGTTTTTCCTGAATTGCCCCACAGACGGTATGACGTCATGATCATTTGACCGACTTTTTCCTCCAGGGTCATTCCTTCCAGTATCTGTTCTATTTCCATATCTTCTGTTTCCTGTTCAGGCGCTGCTGTTGTTTCAGGTTCCGTTTCAGGTTCAAATGTTGTTTCTTCTTCGGGTTCAGGGTCACTGTCCGGTGATCTGTCTGAGCATCCGGAACATGATAAAACCAGTGCCTGGCAGAGTATGGCCAATGCAGTTCTGCTGATCCGTTTCATCATTGAATGTACTGTCATCATAAACTTCCCTTCAGTTCCTGTATCATCGAAGATATGCCGGACTCATATTACAGAAACTAACATAACATAAAAACGGAGGATCCTGTTATCCTCCGCATGAAGTAAAGTTATCGGTTATTCTGTGATCCTGATCGTGTCGATCAGCTTCCTGAAATCCTTGTACTTCCAGATCACAGGAACAGGATACAGCGGATTGGCTTCTTTATCCGCCCATTTGATGATCTGATCGATATCCTCTTCCTTAATGCAGTCAAAGCCTGTCGGTATCTCCATCTTCCGGTTCATCTCTTCGATCCAGCTGATGAACGCTTCGGCTTTTTCTTTGTTATCTGCACCAAGAATACCGCAGACATCCGCCAGATCTGCCAGCTTATCATAGACAGCAGGTCCGAACTGTCTCATGACATGCGGCAGGATCACTGCCATGGCAAGTCCGTGCGGAACGCCGTACAGACCGCCCAGCGTATGTCCGACAGCGTGTACATATCCGACACAGCCTCTGGTAAATGCCCTGCCTGCGTGGAACGCTGCCAGCTGCATCTTTGCCCGTGCTTCCAGATCCGTGCCGTCCTCATATGCCCTGTAAAGATAGTCATGGATCAGACGGACAGCTTCCTTCGCCCTGTCGTCTTCTTCTTTTGTGTTGTAGTAGTGATTTGTATATGCCTCCACAGCATGACACAGTGCATCCATGCCTGTGGTCGCAGTGATCTTTTTCGGCAGTCCGACTGTCAGTTCCGGATCCAGGACTGCGTATCTTGGCAGGATGGACGGATCGTTGATGGAAGCTTTATGATGCGTAGCTGCTTCCGTGATCACCGCAGCCAGCGTCGTTTCCGAACCGGTCCCGGATGTTGTGGGGACCGCCCAGAACGGAACGATCGGCCAGTGCACTTTCAGGATCCCCTGCATCTGGGAAACTGTTTTGCGGGGATGTGCGTTTTTCGCTGCGATCCCTTTTGCGCAGTCGATCGGAGACCCGCCTCCGAACGCTACGATCGCCTGGCAGTAATTCTCTTTGAATATACGGTATCCCTCTTCCACATTCTCATCAGTCGGATTGGGCTGGATATCTGCGAAGATCACATATTCCAGATGCGCCTCTTTCATTGCCTTGATCAGTCCGTCAGGAAGTCCGATCTTCAGCAGGCTCTGGTCTGTAACCAGCAGAACTTTGTAGATGCCCTTTTCACGTATCATCTTAGGCAGTTTTTTCACAGAACCGGGTCCCTCGATATATTCGGGCGTCCGGTAGCCGAGGAAGTAGTTGCCGATTTTCATTCCTGTCTGAAAAGCACGGCAATATAATCTGTTTGCCATATTCCATTCCTTTCTGCTTTTCATCTTCAAAAGCATGTTTTCGCATGGAAAGACAGGATCATTCATAGCTCGTGATCCCTTTTCGATATTCGTAAATGATTGCGGTTTATGATCTGCTTCAGATTCTATTTTAGTATGTTCATGGAGCATTCACAAGATGAACGCTCTATCCTGGGCTTTTTCATGAAAAAATGTATCCTCAGGATGGATACATTGATTGTAAATAACACTGTTATGATCTGTTTCATCAGACAAGCTGCGTCAGATCGTTCGCCCACTGATAGGAACGCACCCGCTTCATGCCGAAGATCAGACGGATCAGCTGTTCCAGCTGTGTGATCAGCAGCACGACTGCGATATTCGTCATGCCAAGCACCTTTACGCACAGGAAGGCACACGGCAGTCCGACCAGCCATTCAAGACCTGAATCAAGGAACTGAATGACCTTTGCATCCCCGCCGGAACGCAGAATGCAGAAGATCATGAAGTTGTACAGACGCATGGATGCTTTGACTGCAAATACCCTGACGATCATCACTGCCAGCTGTTCGATCGCCGGATCCTGCAGTGCAAACAGACGTACCATCGGCTTTGCGAATATGATCAGGAATGATACGAGGATACATGACAATACGAATGCAAGCCCGATATGGTTGTCGCATTCCTCCCTGGCTTCTTTGATCATGCCTCTGCCAAGCTTCTGGCCAAGCAGGATCTGAACGGAATTCCCGTAGCCGTAAATGATGAATGTCATCAGATTGAAGATCTGGTTGCCGACATAATAAGCGTCCATCTGTTCCTTGCCGAGATATCCGAAAGCCTTGATGAACAATGTCTGTCCGAAACCGAACGCTGTTTCGTTCAGGATCAGCGGGAAGATCCGTTCCAGAACAGGACGCACAAAGCTGAGTGACAGACCGAACATTTCAGAAAATGATCCGAGAAACTTCTGATGTGATATCTTCGCATAGCTGATCAGAACGCTGCAGGCGATCAGCTGTGCCAGCAGC
>CAMOPG010000204.1:0-3215 GCA_946622165.1 uncultured Erysipelotrichaceae bacterium | reverse complement strand
ACACAGGAGGGCGACCAGTCCTATCCGTTCAGAACGCTGCTTGAAGGCAAAGCAGACAGCCTGATCCAGGAGATGATGGTCAATGATCTTGGTGAGGAGTCACAGATGATCGGCGTTGCGTTCAGTTACTTTACAACAGTTGATGAAGACGGGGATACGGTTTATGTGCCTCGCTCCGCATTTGAAAGATCAGCTGCGGAATACGGAACAGTCAACAACACAACAGAAGACGGCATCAGCAGGCATAATGCTCTGCTCCAGATCGAGCTTGACAAAAATCTTTCCGGACAACTCCTTGAGTCGACTGATGTCGGAAGTATTCTTTCAACAAGCATGCTGAGCGGCGGAGCGATCGTGATGTTCGACACCACCGAGGAACACAGGCTTGTATATTCTCCGAAGGAAGCGAGCATCGGCAGAACTGCAGCGGAACTGGGCGTTTCGCCGAATGCATTCAACGGAGATGATTATTACGGATTCAACCGTGTCAACGGTGTGACATATTTCCAGTACTACCGTTATCAGGACGGATACTATATTGCGACCGCGATCCCGAAAACCAGTATGTATCTGGCCCGCAGAACGATCGCAACGCTGACGGCTGTTATCTGCTTCATCCTGATCGTGATCCTTTCCCTGACAGTCACCCTGACCAACGAAGAGGAAGAAAAACTGTATGAAGCGGTCAGCTCTGATCAGGCAGCGAAGAGTTTGAATTCAGCGATCTTCAGCATCGTGCTTCCTTCCGGCAGACGAAGCTCCACAACACAGGCTGCTGCCAGATGGGATAACCGCAGGATCACCTGGAGCGAGAAGAGCCCGGAACAGAAGCTGGTCTACATGATCGGCATGATCATGCTTGCCTTGATGATCTATATTCTCTTTTCTGCATCCCGCACCAACAACCTGTCTCAGGAAGACACGATCATCAGGTATATCGTCAGCGGCAACTGGGACAAAACATGGAATGTATTTGCACTCAGTTCCTGCGCACTTGTTCTGATGGTGACCATTATCAGCATTGCACTGTTCAGGATCCCGGTACGCATTATCACATCCCTGCTCGGTGCCAGAGGTGAAACACTCGGACACCTGCTGCTTTCCGTCATGAAATACGGCGGAACGATCGGCGCAATGTTCTACTGCCTGTACCTCCTGGGCATGGATGCGACAAACCTCCTTGCCGGTGTCGGAGTACTTTCACTTGTTGTAGGTCTTGGCGCACAGAGCCTGATCAAGGATATCCTTGCCGGTATCTTCATTGTCTTTGAAGGAGAATTCCGTGTCGGCGACATCGTAACGATCAGCGACTTCCGCGGAACTGTTCTTGATATCGGTCTGCGAACAACAAAGATCCTGGGCGGCAACGGCAACATCAAGATCTTCAACAACAGTGAGATCACCGGCGTCCTGAATATGACCAAAGAGATATCCGTTGCTTCAGCGACCATCGACATCGAATACGGTCAGGATCTGGACTATGTAGATGCTGTTCTTGCACGTGAGCTGCCTCTGCTGAAAGAGAAGAATCCTAAGATCGTGGACGGACCTACTTCACTCGGCGTATCCGCACTTGGGGCGAGCGGTGTATCCATTACCGTCATTGCCCGCTGTACCGAACAGAATGTTCGTGCGATGAACCGCTTCCTGAACAGGGAACTGCTTCAGATCTTCTATCGGAACGATATCAATGTACCGTTCCCGAATGTTACGGTCTCACAGCTGGATCCCAAACCCAGAAAAACATTGAAAGACCTTCCCGAGGATTCAGAGGAGAAGGAGGAAGACAAGAAATGAAACAAAAGATCTTGATCATGACAGCGCTGCTCTGCACTGTACTGACCGGATGCTACAGCATCGGTCCGAAACAGGAAACAGCCGCTGAGGATACGATCGTATTTGATCCGCCGGAGCAGGAAGTCGTCAGACTGGCGCTGAATGACAGCGGACATATTCTCAATGCGATCGCCATGGAACAGGGCTATCTGGAAGATGAAGGCATTACGGTAGAGTATGTATATACCGAGACTGACAGTGATGCATTTGAAGGGATCCGGAACGGAACGATCGATATCGCTTCAAATTCCGGCACGAACCTGCCCCTGCAGATGATCTCGGAAGGAATGGACCTGACGATCTTCGCAGGATATCTTCTGACCGGATGCATGCCGATCTTTGCAAGAAAAGAAACGGAATGGACTGATATCCGGGATATGATCGGCAAGACGGTGGCATGTGAACCGAATATGTATGCCATTACCGGACCGCTGCTTGATATGGGATATGATCCTCTGAAGCAGATCAAATGGTACAATCCGGAGAATCAGATGGACCGCATCAGGGCAGTTCTCGACGGAGAAGCAGATTACGGTCTTGTCGGCACGGCACTGAATTATGAAGTTCTGCAGAATCCTGATCTGAAAATACTGACGTATGCGGCTGATGTGCTTCCTGAGTATTCCTGCTGCCGTGCTGAGGCGCTGTCAACCTGGGTGAATGAAAACCCGAATACAGTCAAAGCACTCCTGAGAGCATGGATCAGGGCAATGGCTTTCTATGAAGCAAACCATGAAGAAGCCGTGAATATCGCAGTGAGGGCGATCGACCAGGAGGATGAAGCGATCCGGGCATATGTGGACAACCCGCGCTTCGATCTGAACACCGGACCGATGAAGAAGTCGGTAAAACGTGCCTGGGATTACATGGGACGTCTCGGACTGCTGAGCAAAGAAGCATCAGACATCAATATCGACGATCATATCAATGTCAGTCTGTACAAGCAGGCACTTGATGAGTGCCAGAAAAAGTACGGCAGTGAAAATATGAAATTCTACGAGAAGATGCAGGCACAGTTTGCAAAGAACAATCAATGAGGATCTGCGCAGATCTGTAAGAGATGCAGCAGGACCTGTATTGATCAATGACATCATGATCCCAACTGACAAAGCACCCGCCGGACGATTGTTCTGACGAGTGCTTTTTTCGGAATGAATGCCGTATTTATCCGGGTGATAAACTCGTGTGATGCCGGAATATTGATATATAATACAAATATGAAGTACTTTTTGAGTTCATTATGTCTGCTTGCAGTATTGTCGTGTGCAGTACAGCCGTTCTGCTATGCCGAAGAAGAACAGTCTGATCATACGGAACTGGAAAGCAGCCAGGTTGAGATCGTAGATCCTGTAGGCAACAGGAACAGCTATTCGGCAGTT
>CAMOPG010000203.1:0-3238 GCA_946622165.1 uncultured Erysipelotrichaceae bacterium | reverse complement strand
AATATCTGATGCATCAGATCAATTACTATAAAGAGGAGTACCGCAGTATCCGTTCCATCCCCGATGCGGACCTGAAGAAACTGCTCTCAGGATATCATCGGAAACTGACAGACCGGATCGATCAGATCTATGAATATCTGATCGGGGAAGGGACAGTTAATGCGAAATGGAAGTCAGAACAGGCAGCCTACGCCATTGTGCTGAAGCATTACCCGGATGCCAGGTTCCAGTATTCACCGGACTTCCTGTTCTACCAGAAACTGGATATCTACATCCCGTCCGAACATACAGCCATCGAATACCAGGGCAAACAGCACTATGAGCCTGTTGCATTCTTCGGCGGTGAAGAAGGGCACAGACGGAACAAAGAACGTGATAAGCGCAAATATATGAGATGTCAGGCCAACGGCATCAAAGTGCTTTACTGGGATTATGACAAGCCTCTGTCTGACGAATATTTTATGAATGAGATCATGCCGCAGATCAAGGATGACTCAGACAATTGACCGGATGTTTGTGTACATTCGGTCATTTTCATGAAGTACATTGATCGGTTATAGTATGATGAATACGGAGAAACAGGAGTATTACATGCAATACAGAGAAGACAGAAACGGAAATGCGCTTTCCATACTTGGCTATGGCTGCATGCGCTTCACCAAAAAAGGAAACAGCATCGATCTTGCCAAAGCTGAACAGGAGATCATGGAGGCATACCGCAGCGGTGTCAACTATTACGACACAGCATATGTTTACGGCGGAAGTGAAGCTGCGCTGGGTGAGATCCTGGAGAAGAACGGGATCCGTGACAAGGTATATATCGCGACCAAGCTGCCGCAGTATCTGATCTCTTCACGGGCTGCACTGGATAAGTATTTTGATGAAGAACTGTCCAGGCTCAGAACAGATCATGTCGATTATTATCTGATGCACCATGTGACGGATGTCGCGATGTGGGAGAGACTCAAAAAGGTCGGCATTGAAGACTGGGTCAAAGAGAAGAAAACAAACGGACAGATCAGGAATATCGGATTCTCTTATCACGGAAATACGGATAACTTCCTGAAGATCCTGAATGATTATGACTGGGACTTCTGCCAGATCCAGTACAACTACCTGGATGAAGTGTCCCAGGCAGGACGGGAAGGTCTGCTTGCGGCAAACGAAAAAGGCATTCCGGTCATCATCATGGAGCCTCTGCGCGGAGGCAAGCTGGTGAACAGCCTGCCGGAAGGAGCCAAAAAAGCATTCGCACACAGCACAAGAAGCTGGTCGCCGGCTGAGTGGGGACTGCACTGGCTGTATGACCAGAAGGAAGTGACCGTCGTACTGTCAGGCATGAACTCACTGGAAATGGTCAGGGAAAACTGCCGTACAGCTTCTGAAGCCAGAAGCGGAGAACTCACAGAACAGGACTGTCAGACACTGGAGACCGTCAAGAAAGAGATCCGGGCAAATGAAAAAGTACCGTGCACGGGATGCAGGTACTGTATGCCATGTCCGAAGGGCGTCGATATACCCGGTATCTTCCGCTGCTACAATCAGATGTATATTGAATCGAAATCACAGGGAAGATTTGAATTTGCCCAGACAGTCGGTCTGACCAGAGAGCCTGCCTTTGCCTCTCAGTGCATTGAATGCGGCAAATGCGAACAGCACTGCCCGCAGAGCATTCCGATCCGTCAGAAACTGAAGGAAGCAGATCAGGCGCTCAGACCGCTCCCGTATAAGATCGGGATCGATCTGGTACGCAGATTCATGTTCAGAAAATGATCTGCCGCATGTTTTCCGGCACGCCTCTTCTGGAGGAAGCACAGCGCGGGGAATTTGATCCGCTCACTGAGAAGGAAATGCTCGAAGAGCTGAAGCTCTTTGCAGAGAACCTGACCTGCGACTGTGCGTTTATTACCCATCACACGATCTCCGGCGTCAATCTGTCCGGACCGGATTTTCTCTCACGGAAGGACAGGATCATCTCCGCACTGGAACGCCAGATCAGCAGTGCAGACATGGACCGTCTGGCAGCGCTCCGCCGCAGCAAACGGACACTGTAAAATAAAGAAAAATGCAGCAAAATGTACCTTTGATGAGACCGTTTCATAGGATAACGGTGTTATGACGATTTCTTTGGCTGTTTCGGACAACGGCTGAATTGATATGAATACTGAAAAAGGAACTGTGTAAATGATGATGTGCAGTTCCTTTTCATGTTCAGAAATCAGTTTTTACTGGCTCACAGATCGAATTCGTGTTTGCCTACGAGTACTTTGCCTCTGGTTCCTGCGGTTCCTTTATGGACCTCCAGCATGCCCAGTGTGTTGTAGCCGCAGCTGTTCAGGAAAGCGATCATGGCCTGGTTGTCCGGCTGGACTGTATTGGTCACTTCATCCAGACCTGCTTCTGATGCGGCCTGCTCAGCCTTCTTCATCAGCATTGTCGCAATGCCTTTGCGGCGCATGTCCTTTCTGACATACAGTTCCTTCAGACGGATCTGATTCACACTTTCATCCAGGACAATGTATCCCAGGAATCTGCCGTGCTCGCTTGCCGCAAAGATCCGGAAGCCGCTGTCCAGCAGTTCCTCAAGCTGGTCCTGTGCATTGTCTGTATCGGACTGCACGGGCTGACCGTTGTACCGGTCAAGGAACTGGTTGTATTCATCCTTCAGGAAGATCAGGTTCATATAGTTGCGGTCTGTGACATCAATGACCTTCACATTGAAGGAGGGAACTGCCGGTTTGACCGGGACAGGTTCTTCTTCAGGCTCTTCATAGTCTTCATCATCTTCGTTAGGCATGAAGGGCATGTCGTCATAGATGATGCCGTTTTCTTCGCACCATACCATGGCTGTGGCACGGTGTGCTTTTGTCTGGAATTCATACCAGTCCTGCAGGAGGTCAAAGCGTTCTGCAGCAGCGCGGAACATTCTGAATGCGCCGCGTCCGTGAATGGCGTTGGCCATCCATTCTTTCGCATCGCCTTCCGGCTGCGCTTCAATAAAGCGTTCCATGTTTCCGTAGTCATCGACTTCCCTGCGGTCAGGAAGGGGGATCAGGTCTTCATCATACACCTGCTCCGGCATGCCGGGATCGCTCCATCCGCTGTAGCTGCTGTATGTTACGATCTCTTCCTTCGGGATATAGTAATACGGCGTTAATTCATCATTCAGCGATTCGATCGCTTCTACCACATCGTTCAGATTAACTTTCATGACATTTACCTCAACTGTCTCTATTAT
>CAMOPG010000202.1:0-3290 GCA_946622165.1 uncultured Erysipelotrichaceae bacterium | reverse complement strand
CTGCATGACGGACAGCCTTGAACTGTGTCGGACCGAAGTCGCACTGGAACATCAGTTTGCCGTAGCCATTTCTTTCATAAGAAACAGTCTTGAAGCCGCCAGCTTCAACCATATCAAGAGCGGAGTCAACCTGGTTGCCGTCTGTCAGAGCGGACAGGAAGTCAACTGAACCGGTCTTGAGTTCATCAAGCATTGTTTCCTGGTTTGCTTTCTTGATGATGATCGTTTCTACGCTCGGCTTAACACCTTCGAAGTTGCCGGCATAGTTTTCGTTGATCTTCAGAACTGCAGTCAGAGCAGCCTGGTCGAATTCAGCCAGTGTGTACGGACCAGCAGAAATACGGCCATCATATAAGAATCTGGAAGCGTCTACGCCTTCTTTTGTCAGTTCGCCGCCTTCGAGATAAGCGCCGTTTCCATCATCCTTAACAGTCAGATCAGCATCGCTGTACATCTTGAGTGACAGCGGTCTCAGTGAAGCATATGTCTTTTCGAAATAGTAAGGAACATAGTCTGCATTGACACGGATGCTGTATGTATAGTCGTCGATCAGTCTGACGCCGGACAGTTCCTTTGTCTCGCCGCTCTGGTATGTGTCGGAACCATACAGAGTAGCTGTGGATACTTTCGCACCGTCTGCCAGAACTGCAGGGGAATACTGAACGAGCGCATATGCAACATAGTTGGAAGCGTCGATCGGATCGCCGTTATTGAACTTCAGACCCTGCTTGATCTTGACTGTAAATGTCTTTGTTCCGTCTTCGTTTTCTTCTGTTTCGATGCCTTCGCATACAGATGCATTTTCAACGAATTCACCTGTCTGATTGGATACTACAACATCGTAGTCATCGATCAGGGAACGGAGAAGTTTGTCGCTGGCGTTGTTTGTCCACCATGCGTTGCCCAGGTCACCGCTCAGTTCTGTTGTGGAACCGTAGATGATCTGATTCAAAGTTTCAGCTGCAGGCTCTGCACTGCTTTCAGGTGCAGGAGTACTGCTGGATGTGTCTGATCCTGCCGGTGAAGTCTGGGAACAGCCTGTCAGAAGCAGAGCTGCTGCACTCAGGGCACAACCAAACAATTTAATGTTTTTCATTTTCTTCCCTCCTGCATATTCCGCCATAACAAATTTTATCAATTCGCAATATTGATAAATATTTACTGCAGAATAATGCAGTGTCAATTATACCCCTCACAATTATTCTGCGTCAATGAATGGCACGTACTAATTGCGATTATCAAACCATTTTTCTTACTATTCTTTGATTTATACAATTTTGAAAAATGTGCATTATTTTTTCGAATTTGCATTTTGTATTAAAAATATGATTCGTAAACTCCTTTTTCATCCGCATTTCCGTCATGCCCATGCATCTGTTTGGCTGAATCTATGTCTGAAATGTTCAAAAAGCGCAAAAAAGAGGATCATATTGCAGATCCTCCGCAGTGTGTTTGCTGAATTGTGATCAGTGAATATTGCTCAGATCGTAATTTTCAAGGAATTTCCTGGCTTTCCGGCATACCTTTTCCAGCGTTTCCTCATCAAACGGGCTTTCCAGTCCGGCTTCTTTCAGCAGTTCCGTAAAGACTTTGCTGCCGCCCAGGCTTGTGTATGCCATGTAGCGGTTCCATGCTTCTTCCCTGTTTTCACGGATCATAGCCCAGAATTCCAGTGATACGGTCTGCGCAAGGCAGTAGTCAATGTAGTAGAACGGGCTGGAATAAATATGATGCTTCAGCTGCCAGTGTTCACCATCCGCATAGAAAGGGATCTCTCCGTCAAGACGTTCCCACGGCATGTATACGCCCATCAGGCGCTTCCATGTGTCATGACGTTCACGCGGTGTCATTTCCGGATGTGCATATACTTCATGCTGGAAATGATCTACCAGCGTTCCGTACGGAATGAACTGCAGCGCTCCTGCCAGATGACTGTAGCGGAACTTTGCCGCATCATCTCCGAAGAAGTCTTCTGCCCAGCCTTCCGCAAAGAATTCCATCGACATGGAATGTACCTCGCATGATTCCATGGTCGGCCAGATCGTTTCACACGGTACGCGTTTTCTGTTCAGCCATGCTTCAAATGCATGTCCTGCTTCATGTGTTACGACTTCAACATCATGCTGTGTACCGTTGAAGTTTGCAAAGATAAACGGCATCTCATAATCATAAACACTTGTACAGTAGCCGCCGCCGGATTTTCCTTCCGTGGACAGCACATCAAGCATCTTTCCTTCCAGCATAGATGTGAAGAATTCCTTTGTTTCAGGTGAGAGCTCACTGTAGAACTTCAGACCGGCATTCAGAATATCGTCAGCGCTTCCAGCCGGTTTCGGATTGCCGGAACGGAACGACAGCTCATTATCCGCAAAGCTCATCGGATAGGACTTGCCGAGACGTTCTGCCTGCTGTCTGTACACCAGTTCTGCTGCAGGAACTACATATTTCCTCACAGCCTCACGGAATTTCGCAATGTCATTCTGATCGTAGCAGTTTCTGCCCATACGGTAGTAGCCCAGCTGCGTATATCCGTCATAGCCGAGTTTTCTGCCCATTTCATCACGCAGATGAACAAGCTCATCATAAATGCGGTCCATTTCCGGCTGGTTCTGCTTGTACCATGTACCCTCAGCGATCCATGCCTGCAGTCTTCTTTCGTCATCCGGATCTGTTTTGAAGGGTGTCATCTGGGACAATGTGTATTTCTTCCCCTCGAACTCTACCTGAGCGGAGGCCAGAAGATCCTCATATTCTCTCGCCAGCAGGTTTTCTTTCTGCATGAGCGGGATCAGTTCCGGTGAGAAGGACTTCAGTTCGATCTCTGCATTCACGAAGATCAGATCACCGTATTCATTGACAAAGTCCTGACGGAACGGTGAAGCAAGCAGTGCCATCGTAAATGCCTGCAGATACTGCTGCAGTTCGGGAAGCGATCTGTTCCAGAATTTGGATTCCGCATCATAGAATTCATCTTGTGTATTGATATCGTGACGGATCGACGAGATCACTTCTGCTGTTGCCACATGCTTGTAGAGCGTATCCTTATCAAGAAATGCCTGTTTTGCCTCGGCATATGTTTCTGCATTCTTCAAACGTTCCGTGATCTCTGTAAGCTGCTTCTTCACGGCTTCCAGATCCGGACGCTCGTATTTCATTTCCTGAAACGTAATCATGATTTACCTCCAATTGATTCTGTTGTTTTTCGCTGTCATGTTATATAATTTCAATTGCACAAACGGAGAAGTACCCAAGCGGCTGAAGGGACTGGTTTCGAAAACCAGCAGACGTGA
>CAMOPG010000201.1:0-3314 GCA_946622165.1 uncultured Erysipelotrichaceae bacterium | reverse complement strand
ATAAAAAGATCTGGATGGGAACGTCCGGAGGCGGTGGTGAACTGTCGCATCTGGTCTCGGATATGAACGGATTCTCAACTGCCGGCAGTGATTTCGGAAGGATCATTCCGACCATCTGGGCAGGACATGCCTCTGCGACAGGATTGATCGCGAAATTCGCTGTACGCAAGGGACAGAACCCGGCAGAGTTTGATGGCGTCAAACTGTTTGAGGCATACGATGCAGGTGATGAAGACGCAAAAGCTGCCCTTGAGGAATTCGGAAGGATCACCGCAGCCGGTATCTACAGCATCCAGTCCGTACTGGATCTGCAGAAATATGCAATCGGCGGCGGTATCAGTGCCCGTAAGGAAGTGACTGACGTGATCCGTGAAAAGGTTGAAGAAGTATTCAATCAGTTCCCCGGGCGTCCGTTCCTGCTTCCTGAAGTGGTGACATGCAGATACAGAAATGACGCGAACCTGATCGGAGCGCTGCGCTTCCATCTGGACAGAGTCAGATGATCATAAAGGGTTTCGGGATCAGATGGTTCCGGAACTTTTTCTTTGATCCGGGAATACATACGCGTATATTTTCTGCACGTGATACCGTGCACTCCTGTACAGTCTGAACTATAAAAGATGTACAATTGGCAGGTATACTGAAAAAAGAAAAGGCTGTCATATGAAGAAAAAGATATTTTACGGATGGATCATCGTCGGGACGTGCTGCCTTGTGATGGCCACAACCATGGGCATCGTCACCAACTGCAACAGTCTTTTCATCAGACCGGTAGCCGAAGAACTCGGGATATCCAGACAGACGATCAGCCTGATGATTTCACTGCAGAGTCTGGGAACGATGATCGCTTCCCTGTTTACCGGGAAGATCTTCAACGGACACAATACGATCACCGTGATGAAAACCGCGGTCATTGTCATGACTGCGGCCTACTTCCTCAACAGCTTTGCCAACAGCATCCTTCTCCTGTATGTGACCTACTTTATCAACGGAATCATGCTGGCACTGGTAACGACGCTGCCGATCTCATTCCTGATCAACAACTGGTTCATTGACCGGACAGGCTATGCCCTGGGACTGGCATCCATGGGATCGGGGTTCGGCGGAGCTTTCTTCAATTCCCTGGCAGGGCATATCATGAACAGCGCAGGCTGGCGCAATACGTACCGTATCCTGGCACTGTTCATCCTGGTGATCGCTGTTCCGTGCATCTTCTTTGTACTGAAACTGAGACCGGAAGAAACAGGGGGAAAGCCTTACCGGAAACAGGGTGAAAAAGAAACAGATAAGAAACAGGAACTGACGGGATATACTTTTGCCCAGGCACGTAAAACACCGATCCTCTGGATCCTCTACGCGCTGGCTGTCATCATCGGAATCTGTCTCAACAGCATGTACACAACTGTCTCTCCCCATCTGCAGGATAAAGGCTATTCCCTTGTCTTCAGTGCCAATGTATTAAGCGCATGTATGCTTGTCATGGCGGGAGGGAAGATCATGATCGGCAGGATCTTTGACAGGTATGGGGCAAAAGCAGGATTTTTCTGTGCCTGTGCCGCACTGACCGCAGCCACCGTCGGCATGAGGTTCTGTACCTTTGTGCCGGCACTGGCACTGATCGTGGCAGGTGTCGGGTTCGGATGTATCTTCGGGGCTGTCGTATACCCTCTGACGATACCCCTGGTATTCGGAAAGAGGGATTACCAGGCGATCATCGGACCGGCAAGCGCGCTGTTTTCACTCGGCGGTATTATCGGACCGCTGTTTGCCGGCAAGGTATATGACATGACCGGGGCATATGATCTCTGCTACACGATCGACATCATCGTGATGCTGACTGTGATCGCTATCATACTCAAAGTACTGCCCTCAAAGGATCAGCATTTTTCATAGTCAGAGTGCGTGAATGAAAGAAAAGGTCTCAAACCTGTATGATGAATGTACAAGGAGTATAAGTTTATGGAGATCAAAGCAGTCAAGTTCAGAAAGAACGGATTCTACACACAGCCTTTTGCATTCGGCGGTGAAGAAGGAATGCAGAAATTTGATCCGAACATCAGATACAGAGGCAGTCTTCAGAATTATCTGATCGACACAGGAGACGAAGTCATTCTTGTCGATACCGGTCTTCCTGCCGGAACACCGGAAGAAACACCGAACGAGAAGAGTCTTGCATATACGGGAAAAGATATCTGCAGCTACATGGAAGCGTTCGCTGCTCTGGGCTACAAGCCGGAACAGGTAACGACGATCCTGCTGACACATAAGCATGCCGATCATTCAGGAGAACTGCGTTCCTTCCCGAATGCGAAGATCTATGTCAACGAGGATGAGATCTCCGCTGCCGAGCTGCAGGGCATCCCGAATATCGTTCCCGTCAGCTTTACAGACGGTCCTTACTACAACTTCCCGGAAAGCCAGAAGATCCGTGAAGGCATCACCCTGATCAGGGCGAAGGGCCATACAAACGGCAACAGTATCATCATCGTTGAGAACGACGGCCTGTTCTACATGATCCACGGCGACATCACCTATGTGGATGAAGCGCTTTATGAGGATAAGCTTTCTGTCGTATTTGATGACCTGGCAGCCGCCAGAACAACACAGGACCGCATCCGTGAGTTCATCCGCAATCATCCTACAGTCTACATGGGAACACATACACCGCAGGGATATGAAAACCTTGAGGCGAAACGTGTGATGGATCTTGATCATCCGGTCGAAACAATACCGGCAGAAATTGAATTTACACAGCAGCAGGAAGATTTCAGAAAGTATATCTGCTCAGTCTGCGGCTATGTATATGACCCGGAAGAGAACGACTACGTTGAATTTGACGAACTGCCATGGGACTGGAAATGTCCGCGCTGCCTGCAGGGCAAGGATAAATTCAATCCGGCATAAGCAGCTTACGGCAGAAAACACGGAATCATCAAAAGCGGGCAGGAAACGAGGAATAACAGATGAAAAACTACCGTACAGCATGGACCATCAGCCTTCTGGTCATTGCATGCATCAACATCATTTCACTTGTGACAAGCTGGAACGGGATCAATTTATCAGACACTTTAAGACGGGTCATGGGAGTCCTCGACATGTGTGCAGTCGTTGTACTGGTCTATACATCCGTGAAGCTGCGGATATGGGAAAAAAGATAGATCATTCATACTGATATCCTGAGTCAGGCGGGTTCGGAACAACTGCCTGGCTTTTTCAATGTGCGGATCACTCATATCTCAGCAGCCGGTCTGCCTTTTCATGCGGGCAGCACCCGAGCATATCTCAGACAATGTCCTGAGGATGATGGGGAAACC
>CAMOPG010000200.1:0-3314 GCA_946622165.1 uncultured Erysipelotrichaceae bacterium | reverse complement strand
CTGCGGCAGATACAGCGGCATGACGCCGGAGGAAGCAGGCGCGGCAGCAGCGAAGATCATCCACGGCAGATACCAGGTACCCATTATCAAGAAATAACACGAAAAGGAACGAATCTCAGGAAATGTTCCTTTTTAAAACGGAATCCATGATCGGTTCCGTTTTTGTTTCTGCGGTCATGTTATGGTGAGGTCAGAAAAGGAGAATGATTATGAAACAGCTGAAAAACGAATACAGGATCATCATCTGGGGACTCGGAAGTGTCGGCAGAAGTGCCCTGCAGATCATCAACGCAAAAGAATCCCTGAAGCTTGCCGCGGCATATGACATCGACCCGAAAAAGATCGGCAGAGATGCCGGTGAAGTCTGCGGCTTTGAACATGCGGGCGTCACTGTTACAAACGACCGGGAAGCCGTTCTGAACACGGAAGCAGACATCTGTCTGTACTATGCGGCATCCGTATGGGATGAAGGAAAACTGCCGGATCTTGAGACATGCCAGGCAAATGTGGATGACATCAAGGACCTGCTCAGACACGGCAAGAACGTCACAACGACAGTCAATATTTACTTTGCCGAAAAGAACCAGCCGCGCTATTTCAAAGAGATCGATGAAGCTGCCAGAGAAGGCGGCGTCACATTTACACAGCAGGGAATCTTCCCGGGCTTCTTCACGCCGTATCTGCCGACGATCTTCGGTCTGCTGACCAGAAAAATCAATAAAGTCATTGTTTACGGCGGTCAGGATGACTCCGCAAATACTGCCCCCTGGGTCAATTTCCTCTGCTATGGAAAGACAGTGGAGGATATACCGGCAGCACAGTTTGCATTCCTGAAGAGCCTCTTCTTCACCTATTACGGACCGACCGTGATCGAGATCACGGAACGTCTCGGTCTGAAATATGACGAGTACAGATGTGATGTCACGCAGATCATGGCAGACAAAGAGATCACGACGCCGAATGCTCATATCACTCCCGGAACGATCGGTACGCATTTCTTTGTTATGGCGACCTATCTGAACGGTGAGGAGGTTGTCGGATTCCATTTCAACCATAAAGGATCCAATGAGATCCTGGATGACTATAAGGTCGACAAGGCGATCGAGATCTTCGGTGAACCGCATGTCAGAGTCGACATTGACGGCATCATCGATCACTTTGATCCCTTCCTGACATCCGCAGCACCGAATGTCAATATGATCCCTGCAATCGTTGAAGCAGAACCGGGCTACCATGATGCACTGGATATTCCGCTGATCAGACTTCCGAAATAAGGCTTAACTGAAACTGCCGGCAATGCCGGCAGCTTTTTCAATATTTCAGTCCCATCGGTCGGTGATCCGTCTGACTTCTTTCAGCAGTCTCTTCAGTTCACTGTTGCGGGCATTCTTTTTCTTTTCGATCAGGCGCAGCAGTTTCTGACCCTGTTCCATCAGTTCGTTGTAATAACGGTTCTGACTGTAGATGTCCTGTTCCTTTTCTTTTTCCCGTTCCTTCAGTTCTTCCTTTCCGGCATCTGATTTTCCGACATACAGTTCAGGTTCCTCTGTCTGCAGATATCTGTTTTCCAGAAGATCAAAGATATATCCGGTATATGGTGCAGAAGCCTGATATCCGTATTCTTCCTGCAGGATCCGTGCGAACTCCGTACATACCGGATCTTCGCCATGCACGGCAAAGATGTTCTTCGGCATATTCGGATTGTCTCTCAGCCAGCGGATCAGACCGCTCTGATCGGCATGGGCACTGACATCATGCAGCTGGACGATCTCGGCAGCCACATGGATGTCCTCCTGGAAGATCCTGACATCCTTCTCGCCATCCGCAAGCCTTCTTCCAAGTGTTCCCTCGGCCTGGTAGCCAGCCAGAGCGATCGTGCACTGTTCACGCCACAGATTATGCTTCAGATGGTGCTTGATGCGTCCGCTTGTGCACATGCCTGATGCGGATATGATCACGGACGGCTTTGTGGAACGGTTGATGGCACGTGAATCTTCAGCACTTGTGACAGGCTTCAGGTTTCTGAACACCAGCGGATTATGACCTTCTTTGATGATCTTCATCGCCTCTTCATCATAAAAGCCGAAGATGTTCTGCTCGAAGATCTCTGTCGCTTCCTTTGCCATCGGGCTGTCTACATAGACGTCAAAGTCCCTGTAGGCAACCATGTTGTGTTCCAGGATCTCACGGATGAAATACAGGATCTCCTGTGTTCTTCCGACAGCAAACGCCGGAATGACAACATTGCCTCCCCTGGCAAATGTACGGTTCATGATGTCGGCAAGCTGTTTCATCGGATCATCCGTTTTCTCATGATCACGGTCTCCGTATGTGCTTTCCGTAATGACATAATCCGTTGTTTCCCTGGGGGAAGGATCATTGACGATCGGCATATTGACATTGCCCAGGTCTCCGGTAAATGCCAGTGTGCGTTTCTGCCCGTCTTCTTCCAGTGTCAGATAAACAATGGCACTTCCCAGGATATGCCCGGCGTCTTCAAATTTCGCTTCCACATGTTTGACCGGAACGAACGTTTCGCCGTAATCGACCGGTCTGAGCAGGTGTGACGCTGCTTCGGCATCCTCTACCGTATACAGAGGCTGCACCTTCTTTCCGCCGCTCCGCTTTGCCTTGCGGTTTGCGTACTCGGCTTCTGATTCCTGGATGTTTGCGGAATCCTTCAGCATCATCGTGCACAGATGCTTTGTGGCAGACGTGCACCAGATCTTGCCGCGGAAGCCGTCCTTGTATAGTTTCGGCAGCATCCCTGAGTGATCGATATGCGCATGTGTAAGGAGGACCGCATCGATCTTGGAGGCAGGTACCGGGAGATCCTCATTCACATAGATATCCCTGCCCTGTTCCAGACCGCAGTCCAGCATGATGTATTTGCCGCTAGTTTCAATGATATGGCAGCTCCCTGTTACTTCATGATCTGCCCCGATAAAATACAGTTTCATAATCAAATCTTCCTGTGCTTGAACATATGGTTCTCTTACAGCTTCATTATACAGTTGAACCAAACCCAAGATACAGATGAATCAGATCATTTGATATCCCAGCCGTACATACGGTCCAGGATTCCGTACAGTTCCAGTTCGGGGTCTTTGATCATCCCGAAGCTGTTTCCGAATTCCAGCAGTTTGCTTGAATCCTCCGACTGTTCAAATGCCTGCAGTTCCTGACCATTGGGAACACCTGTCCGGATAAAGTTTGCCCAATAACCGTGCATCATCTTTGAGAGATCTCTGTCCCCATTCGTGTACAGGTTCGAATCATCCGGGATCATTCCGAATGCATATACCATCTCGCCG
>CAMOPG010000199.1:0-3392 GCA_946622165.1 uncultured Erysipelotrichaceae bacterium | reverse complement strand
GGATATCCGGCATCTACGAAGAAGGGCAAACCAGTATCCTTGCATCGGTCTATGATACGGGATACAGGGATCTGATGAAGTAATGAAAACAAGCAGTCTGTCCATTAGGCAGACTGTTTTCTTCCGCACAATGCTTTATCTTTGCCTGCATAGATCACGAAAAAACCGGTCTCTTCTCAAGAAGACAGACCGGTCTGCAGGTTTTCTTATCTGCTTTCGTATTTCGGCTGCCAGCCAGCAAAATGCTCGAGCTGTTCATTTGTACGATGATAATATCTGCGGTCCTGATCAAGATGAGCGATCTCATCCATTTCTTCATCCGTCAGCGTGAAATCAAGGATATTCAGATTGTCACGGATATGATCAACGTTTCTGCTGCCGGGGATCACGATAAATCCCATCTGTGTATGCCAGCGAAGAATGACCTGGGCGCTTGTTTTGCCGTATTTCTTTCCGAGCTTCTCAAAGACAGGTTCATTGATCAGTGACTGATCGCCATGTCCAAGCGGATACCAGGACATCAGTCTGATGCTGTATTGATCAAGTGTTCTGCGCAGTTCCTTCTGTGTGAAGTACGGATGTGCTTCGACCTGGATAAACTGAGGAACGATCTCCCATTTTGTCTGAAGCTCTTCGATGTACTTTCCTTCGAAATTGGAAATGCCGATCGATCTTGCTTTGCCTTCTTTATATGCTTTTTCCAGCAGTCTGTAGCCGGCCAGCCAGTTCCCGGCAGGCTGATGAATGTAGAGCAGATCAACATAATCCACTCCGAGCCGTTCCAGTGTTTCATCTACAGCATTCTCATTTTCATATTCGCTCGGCCAGAGCTTTGTGGACAGGAATACATCCTTTCTGTCGATTCCGCTGGCTTTGATGCCGCGTCCTACTGCACGTTCATTTACATATGCGTTTGCTGTATCGACCAGGGAATATCCCATTTTCAATGCCGAACGTACGCTGTTTTCAGCATCTTCCGGTGACAGCATGAATGTTCCGATTCCGATGACGGGGCATTTGATCCCGTTGTTCAGTACTGCAGTTTCCATGTTTACCTCCTGATGGTCCTTTCAGTTTCCAATATGTATGATCATTGATCTGAGCATCCGCACATCAGATCATATCGTTCTCAGCCAGCCAGGCTCTGACTTTGCCCGATGCACTGGCTGCTGCGCTGCCGGTAATGGACAGACCGTTTTTGACGAGTGCGCCGGGAACAGTCTTTTTGATGTCGCGTTCACTGGAGCCCATGCCGCTGCCTTCGTTTGTGCAGAGGGGAAGGATCGTCTTTCCGCTGAAGTCATAGCGCTCAAGGAATGTGAATACAGCCATCGGCATCGTTCCCCAGTAATTCGGATAGGCGAGGATCACGGTATCATATGCCGAGATGTCCTCGGGATATTCCTTCAGCTCAGGTCTGGCATTGTTCTGGTAATCTTTTTTTGCCTCATTGATGCAGGTCATATATACCGGTGAATAAGGGTCCTTCATGTCGATCTTGAATACATCCGCTTCGATCATGTCTTTCATACTGTTGACTACGATCTCGGTATTGCCGGTCTTTACATATTTCATTGCGCCGCCGAAGTAATTTTCGTCGGCTCTGGAAAAGAATGCGATCAGTGTTTTTGTCATCTGTGTTCTCCTTCTTCACGTTCTGTGATTTGTTTACGA
This sequence comes from uncultured Erysipelotrichaceae bacterium, assembly GCA_946622165.1. Taxonomy (GTDB): domain Bacteria; phylum Bacillota_I; class Bacilli_A; order Erysipelotrichales; family Erysipelotrichaceae; genus Bulleidia. The sequence continues at coordinate 1,718 of CAMOPG010000199.1, read as the reverse complement.
TCACATTTTTGCATGTCGTGATTTTAAAATCCAATTGAAAGAATGTATAATCTATTTAAATATTCAATATGGAGTGCTTATGAATACGAAACAGATCGATTACTGCATAGAACTTGCACGTACACAGAACTTCAGCCGCGCTGCGGAAAATATGTTCGTCAGTCAGCCGACACTGTCCTATCAGATACGGCTGCTGGAAGAGGAGATCGGCTTTGCCGTATTTGAACGCAGCGGAAAAGGCGCTGCGCTCACTCCGGCAGGCGTGCAGTTTGTCAATTATCTCTCGAATATGCGGGAAGAATTGAAACGTGCCATTGAGCAGGGGCAGAACTTCAGTACACAGTATCATGACAGCATTACGATCAGTATGATGGTACGGCAGGCTCTGTACTTCCTTCCGGAAGCGATCATTGCCTTTGCCCGGGAATACCCGCATACACAGATCACGCCGGTGTTTCAGTATGAAAACGGCATTGAGCACTTTCTGAACGGTGAGTCGGATATCCTGTTTGCTCTGAAAGAACAGACCCGGCAGATCCCGGGCATTGATGTGCATGATCTGTTTGACAGCCGTATTTATCTGATCTCCAAGCGTGATGATGTACTGGCATCCGGAAATACCGTAAGGGAAGAAGATCTTTACGGAAGGACCTTGATGGTAGGGGGAGGCTCCCCGCCCGCACTGAAAGCAGTCCAGCACAGGCTGATCGCTTCCGGAAAGATCAATTATTTCAACAGTGCAGATCATGACACGACACTGGTGAACATCGCTGCTGACAGGGGCGTATGTCTGGCTCCGGGATTTCTGAATGACCACAGCGGTCTTTATGCTTGGACACCGTTTGAGTGTCAGGAAAGCTTTTCCTGTGTTCTGTGCACGCATAAAACCGATCAGCGTGAGGAGCTGAAAGCATTCATATCAATACTGCAGAAGCTCTATCAGGAAGCTGTCGCATTCCCGCTGTAATATACAGGATTATATTCTTTATCTTCATCATGATCAGATAGTATAATGCTTGTTAATATGGAACTCAGAAGATATATCGGTACAAGCGATTTTTACCGCAGTACAGCAAGGATCGCGATCCCTCTGGCACTGCAGAGTGCATTAATGAGCTGTCAGTCCATGATCGATACCCTGATGGTATCATGGATCGGCAAGGTTTCAGCAGTCGGTACAGCTGCTCAGATCGATACGCTGTCAAGCATGATCTCTTATGGCTGCATCGGCGGCATTTCGATTTTTGCATCGCAGTTTTACGGTGCCGGGGATGACCGGAATCTGAAGAAGTGCACGGGTCTTGGCCTGTGCCTGGTCATGACCAATGCACTGCTGTGGTTTACAGCAGCCACATGCTTCGGAAAACAGATCCTGTCGTTTTATATGAAGGATCCGGCTATTGTATCGGACGGACTGCTGTATCTGCATATATCCAGATTCACGCTGATCCTGTCAGGCTGTTCATTCATCATATCCAATATGTTCCGTTCCACAGGACAGCCGCGCGTTGCACTGCGCATTTCGATCCTGACAACACTGTGCAATGTGACGCTGAATTATCTGCTGATCTTCGGGATCGGACCGTTCCCGGAACTTGGCATACGCGGTGCAGCCCTGGCAACACTGCTGGCACAGCTGATCGCCTGCAGCGTTCTGATCAGCTATGCGAAGATATCGCATCAGAAGTTTCTCGGATCATTTTCTGAAATGTTCGGTC
>CAMOPG010000198.1:0-3457 GCA_946622165.1 uncultured Erysipelotrichaceae bacterium | reverse complement strand
GCAATATGTTTGGTATGAACAGAAGGCTTTTGCTACAATGAACGTACTGGAGGCAAAGATTGTATGAGTTATCTGAATTTATTGCTGAGAACACCTGTTACACTGATCACGCTGATCGTATGCATCATCGTATATATTCTGCAGAATCGGGATCCGCTCGTTACACAGAAATATTCCTATCATTACTACAGTGTGAAGCAGGGACAATACTACAGACTTCTGACAGGCGGTTTTCTTCACGGAAGCCCGTGGCATATTCTGATGAATATGTATTCTCTATATAACCTCGGTACATGGCTGGAGCTGTCATTCGGTTCTGTCAGATTCGCCATTGTGCTGTTCGGAGGCGTGATCCTCGGAAATCTGTTCTGTCTGATGATGAACGTTTATTCATCGATCGGTCTGTCCGGCGGTCTGTACGCACTGATGTTCTTCTACTTTGCACTGCTGTTCTCATACAGCAATGTATCGATCGTCAGTCTGGTGAGAAACAATATCGCGAATATCATGATCAACTTCCTTCCCGGTGTTGCCTGGCAGGCACATCTCGGAGGCGCTGCGTTCGGCATGATCATGGCCTTCCTGTTCCGGTTCATTTAAAAGAGCTGTTCGCACAGCTCTTTTCTTTATGTCTTCGGGTTTTGTGTTTAATGGATCTTGGAATTATCGATTCCCATCGTTTCAAGGATGCTGTAGCGATCCATCTGGATGCTCTTGGTCATCAGAAGTGCTTCTTCGATCGGGATCTCTTTGATCGCGCCTTCCTTTGTTCCGATGATGCAGTTAAAGCGTCCGGCAGCCAGTGCATTTACGGCATAGTAGCCCATACGAGTCGCTGTTTCACGGTCACGGGCATTCGGGGAGCCGCCTCTCTGGATATGGCCAAGGACGGTAACACGCGGATCAATGCCGACACCTTCCTTAATGACTTTTGCGACATCATATGCATTTCCTGCACCTTCCGCAACAATGATCATGAAGTGCGTATGTCCGGCAAGCCTTGCATTCTGAATACGGCGGATCACATCCTCTTCCAGATCAACTTCTCTTTCCGGGATCAGTACTGCTGTTGCACCGCAGGCAATACCGACATACAGAGCCAGGAAGCCGGCATTTCTGCCCATGACTTCAACGACTGAGCATCTTTCATGAGACTGCATCGTGTCACGCAGTTTATCAATGCATTCAACTGCAGTATTGCAAGCACTGTCAAATCCGATCGTATAGTTGGAACAGCCGATATCATTGTCGATCGTAGCCGGAATTCCGACAACAGGAACACCAAGTCTGGAAAGTTCAAGAGCGCCTCTGAATGTTCCGTCTCCGCCGATCGCTACGATCGCTTCAATACCGAGCATCTTGCATGTTGCGACAGCTCTTTTTCTTCCCTTTTCCGTCATGAAGTCTTCACTTCTTGCGGTATAAAGGATCGTTCCGCCGCGGGCAAGGATACGGCTGACACTGTCTGCAGTCAGAACAACAAAGTCACTGTTGATCAGTCCCTGCCAGCCTCTTCTGATACCGATGCACTCGATCCCGAGTGAGTGAGCTGTTCTGACAACAGCACGTACTGCAGCATTCATTCCAGGTGCATCGCCGCCGCTTGTCAGTACACCGATTCTTTGAATCATTTTTTCCATTATGTTTTACCTCATTGCTATGTTCTTCTTTATACTCATAGTAGCACATCAGCGAAATAATTGATTACCGAACATTCTGAATGAAGGATCCTTTTCTCTGACAACCGTATCAGCGATTCCGTATGACTTTCGAATCACGGCATATAGTAAAATAAATACAGGAGCGTATGAATTATGAAAACTAGATGGTATAAAAACGCTGTTGTTTATCAGATCTATCCGTTCAGCTTCATGGACGCTGATAATGACGGCTGGGGAGACATCAAGGGCATTATCTCGAAGCTTGACTACATTAAAGATCTCGGTGTGACTGCGATCTGGTTCTCTCCCCTGTACAGCTCTCCCGATTATGACTTCGGATACGATATCAGCGATTACCGGGCGATCGCTCAGAAATTCGGTACGATGGAAGACTTCGACAGACTTCTTGAAGAATGTCATAAAAGAGATCTGAAGGTCATTATGGATATGGTGATCAACCATACTTCCACAGAGCATCCGTGGTTCCTGAAAGCAATGGAGTCGGAGGATTCTCCTTACCGTGATTATTACATTATCCGGAAAGGAAAAAGAGACGGCAGCACCCTCCTGCCTCCGTCAAACTGGGAATCCACATTTACCGGTTCTGCCTGGGAAAGGATCGGTGAAACCGATGACTTTTACCTCCATCTGTTCTGCAAGGAACAGGCTGATCTGAACTGGGAAAATCCGAAAGTCAGAGAAGAGATCATCGATATTCTGAATTTCTGGCTGGATAAAGGCGTGGACGGATTCCGGTTTGACGTATTCAATATGTTCTCCAAGGTATATCCGATCGCAGATGATCATGACAAGAACAGTTTCCAGACCGGTGCACCGTTCTATGTGGACGGACCCCGTATCCATGAATACCTGAAAGAACTCAACGAGAAATCTCTTTCCCTGTATGATACGTACACAGTCGGTGAGTCTTTCCATCCTTCTGATGAAAACGCACATGCCTACGTCAAGGAATCAAACAATGAGCTGGATACGATCTTCAATTTTGCTCACCTTGATTCCGACAACATTGCCGGAAAGAAATATTTCAAAAAACCGTTTGACCTCCTCCAGTTCAAGAAAGGACTCCTTGATCCGCAGATCACATATTACAAAGACGGATGGAATACGCTGGTCCTGGAGAATCATGACAATCCGCGCTGCGTCAACCGCTTCTCGATCGACACAAAGCATTATCGCTATGAAGCAGCGACAATGCTGGCGACCATTACATACATGGGCTTCGGGATCCCCTTCATCTATATGGGTCAGGAGATCGGCATGACCAACTGCCGCTTCAATAACATGGATGAACTGAACGACCCTGTCAGCCATTTTGTCTATCTCCTGATGAGATCATATAAGATCCCGGCAAAGCTCGCCTTCAGTTTCATCAAGTACGGAGCCAGAGACCATGCCAGAGTACCCATGCAGTGGGATGACTCCGTCAACGCCGGCTTCAACACCGGCCATAACACCTGGCAGTGCGTCAATCCGGATTACAAACAGATCAATGTGAAAGCAGATCTCGCTTCTCAAAAGTCGATCTACCGTTATTACCAGAAACTGCTGGAACTCAAAAAGACCAATGAAACAGCCATCTACGGTGAGACGGAAGAATATGATCATGAAAACAGAAAGATCATCGCATACAGCCGTCTGTATGAAGGAAACCGACTCTTCGTCTGTGCAAACTTTACGAACAGAACTGCTGTATATGAGCTTCCTTCATGGGTCAGTGATGCAAAGCTGCTGCTCAGCAACTATGAATCAGTTCAGCAGGAAGGCAGAAAGCTTAC
>CAMOPG010000197.1:0-3483 GCA_946622165.1 uncultured Erysipelotrichaceae bacterium | reverse complement strand
TCCTTGTCCTTGCGACCGGATACAACGTTGTTGACGTCAATGCCGCAAAAGAGAGAAACATTCCCGTCATCAATGTTCCGACATACGGAACACAGATCGTCGGTCAGTACGCTGTCAGCCTGCTGATGGAGATCTGCTCTCATATCGGACACCACAATGACACTGTCCATGATGGAAGATGGGAAAGCAATGTTGACTGGTGCTACTGGGATTATCCGATGATCGAACTGTACGGCAAAACAGCCGGCATCATTGGTCTGGGCAGGATCGGTCAGGCTACAGCAAGGATCCTCAATTCCCTGGATATGAAGGTGCTTGCTTTCGACAGAACACCGAATGAACGCGGTAAAGAACTGGCGGAATATGTTGAGCTTGATGAACTGTATGCACGTTCTGACGTGATCTTCCTGCACTGCCCGCTCTTCCCGAGCACAGAAGGCATGATCAACAAAGACAGTATCGCCAAGATGAAAGACGGCGTCATCCTGATCAACAACAGCCGCGGTCAGCTTGTCGTTGAACAGGATCTGGCTGATGCACTGAACTGCGGAAAGGTATATGCTGCAGGTCTGGATGTTGTTTCTACAGAGCCGATCAAAGGTGACAACCCTCTGCTCAAGGCTAAGAACTGCATCATCACCCCGCATATTTCCTGGGCAGCACAGGCAGCCAGACAGAGGATCATGGATATCACTGTCGACAATCTGAGAGCTTTCCTGGAAGGAAATCCCATCAACGTCGTAAACAAATAAACATGTAGATATGAAAACCATGCCGGCCGGCATGGTTTTACTGTTTCGGAATGAAGCGTATATTCAGATCGGTGTCTTTGTCGATCCCGGGGATCTCTCCGGTATTGTTGTACTGCCAGATATCAAAGACATACGGGAAGTCCGTCGATACGGATACTTTGTGATAGGAAGCCAGCCAGAACGGAAAGTCGTCCTGCAGGTCAGCCATGTTGATCTTGTATGTCAGCCAGTTCTCACTGCCGTATACAATGGCGTCATATCCGGCGTCTTTGATGACCTGACAGAATGCCCTTGCAATTTCCGTTCGTTCTTCCGTCGTCAGATCAATGATGCGGTCATGATCCGTGACCTCTTCCATATCATAGGCGATCGGGAATCTGATGCCGTAATCCTTGATCTCATACAGAACAAACCTGGCTTCTTCTTCCGCCTCTTCAACTGTTTTTGCCTGGGAGAAGAAATACACGCCAAGATCAATGCCTGCTTCTGCTGCACCTTTCATGTTCTGATGATAAAGGACATCTTCATGGACCTGGCCGGTCTCATAGCCGCGGTATCCGACGCGTACAAAGGCGAATTTCACGCCTGCTTTTTTGACCTCCTGCCAGTCGATCTCTTCGTTATGCACAGATACATCGATGCCTATTTCAGACTTATAATGTTCGTCTTCATATACCCAGAACTGATCGCTGCCGTCCATGTTTTCCCAGTCATAATCATGCAGATATCTTGGATCGGGCGTAGGCGTCGGTTCAATCGTGGGCTGCACAGGAGGTGTATGACCGCCTGACAAAGCGATCATCAGTGCCGCAAACAAAACAATGCACAGCAATGTGATCAGAATGGCCACTGCCAGTGCCAGGTAGTTGATCCTGCGTTTGCGTCTTTTCGGTGCCGCCATGAAACGATTATAACATGCTGTTCATAAAACATCATTTATACTTAAAGTATGACAAAACAGTTTAACGGAATCTTTTTTGATCTGGGATGGACACTTGAAATACCGGAAACAGGTGACTGGATGTTAACAAAGAAATTCAGGGAATACTATCCTCTGGAAACTCAGCAGTCTGTGGACCGGACTGTGTGGAGAAATGCCCTGATGAAGGCCAGCCAGCCGCTCATCGAACATCATCAGATGCGGACACGGGAAGAAGAGGAGGATGCGTTTACCGGTTTCTACTATGATCTGATCACCAATGCAGGACTTCAGATCACGGAAGAAATTGCCCGGGAAATATCGCATGACCGCACGTATGTTTATGAACCGAAGTATATCCTGCTGCCGGATGTCAGAGACATGCTTGTGAAGCTGAGAGAACAGAATTACAGACTCGGAATCATATCCGATACATGGCCGAGTACTGTCCAGAGACTGGAACAGTACGGTATCGCTGATCTGTTTGATTGCCAGACCTACAGTTATCAGCTCGGGGTTTTCAAACCTGATCCGCAGCTGTATCATGATGCTTTGAAGAAGCTCGGACTTCCTGCACAGCAATGTGTCTTCGTGGATGACCTTCCAGGCAACCTGGAAGCTGCCAGTAAACTCGGCATTCATCCGGTGCAGTCGCTGGTCAAGCCGGGTACCAAAGCTGATCCCCGCTTTGATTCAGTCAGCAGACCGTCTGAACTTCTGGAACTATTAAACAGAAAGTGTGATCAAGATGTTCAATGTTCATGATATTACACGTGATGCGTGCATGCTGAGAGGTCATCTCAGAAAACAGGGCTATGACTGGTGGTGGCATTCCTTTACAGCTCACGATGCCTTGACGGGCGAAGAAAAGCCCTTCTTCATCGAATTCTTCCTTTGCAATCCGGATCTGGCCCAGGATGTGCCTGTACTGGGACAGCTGCCCTCCCATCCTAAGCCTTCTTATCTGATGGTAAAAGCAGGCTGCTGGGGTGAAGATCATTGCCAGCTGCACAGATTCTTTGCCTGGAAAGATATTAACGTTCATATGAACGCTCCGTATTCTATTCAGGCAGATGACTGCCTGGCATGTGAAACAAGGCTGACAGGTTCTGTCCATATCACGGACAGTTCACAGCATCCCGAGTGGATGTGCGATGACGGTGAGATGTCCTGGGACCTCACTGTTGACAAACAGATCGCTTTCAATGTCGGATACGGGGCCAGCAGGCCAATGAGAGATGCTGAAGCTTTTGACATGTACTGGCATGCAGAAGGCATGAAGACACAATACTCCGGAACAGTAATGTTCAACGGGAGAACATATACCGTCACACCGGAAACCTCCTATGGCTACGCAGATAAAAACTGGGGCTGTGATTTCACGACCCCATGGGTATGGCTTTCTTCCAATCATCTGTTCAGCAGAAAAAGGAATGAATGGCTCGGAAACAGCGTCTTTGACATCGGCGGAGGCAGACCGAAGGTCTTCCATGTACCGCTGGACAGAAGACTGCTGGGCGTCTTCTGGTATGAAGGAGAAGAATTTGACTTCAACTTCTCCAAGCTTCATCTGGTCGTCAGAACACAGTTCTCCTTTGACGAGGATGAGGAAGCTGTGCACTGGCATATCCGTCAGGAAAACATACATGCTGTTATGGAAACAGAGATCTCATGTCTCAAGAAAGACATGCTGTGGATCAACTATGAAGCGCCTGACGGCACGAAGCACTTCCACAGACTTTGGAACGGCGGAAACGGAAAAGGTACGGTCAGACTGTACAGGAAAACGATCAGAGGTACGGAACTGATCGA
>CAMOPG010000196.1:0-3526 GCA_946622165.1 uncultured Erysipelotrichaceae bacterium | reverse complement strand
CACCATGAACATGAACACCACCATGAAGAGATCGAAGTTCATGAAGTGATCACTGAACGTACAAGACGTTACAGTGCAGTCGGTATAGATTGTGCGGACTGTGCCGCAAAGCTTGAAGGCAAGATCGCAAAGATCAGCGGGATATCGAATGTGCATATCAGTTTTATGAACAGTACATTGACATATGACTGTGATGAAGCTGATGCGGTAAGAATTGAAAATGAAGTAAAAGAGATCTTTGCAAAAGAAGAACCGGATGCTGTGGTAAGTCCTTTGACAGAAGAGATCCGTAAAGAGATCAAAGAAGACTCCGAGCAGGGTGAGGACAGGTCTGAATTATATCGTTTGATCTGCGGAGCAGTGCTGTTTGTGGCCGGACTGTTTTTGAACGGTGCAGCCCAGACAGCTGCAGAACTTGCTGCGTATCTGGTCCTTGGATGGGATGTACTTTACAAAGCTGTAAAAGGAATCGGGCGTGGTCAGGTGTTTGATGAACACTTCCTGATGGCTGTTGCTACGCTCGCGGCGATCTATCTGAAAGATTACAGGGAAGCTGCAGGCGTTATGCTGTTTTACCAGATCGGTGAATATTTCCAGGATCTTGCAGTAGACAGAAGCAGACGCTCGATCGGTGAACTGATGGATATCCGTCCGGAGTCTGCAGACGTATACAGGCACGGACAGTGGCTGACTGTAGACCCTGATGAAGTCCGTATCGGAGAACGCATCAGAGTTAAGCCGGGGGAAAGAGTTCCGCTGGACGGTATCATTCTTTCCGGTGCGTCTTCTCTTGATACGTCATCGCTGACGGGTGAATCAAAGCCGCGTGATGTGGATGAAGGGGATGAAGTGATCAGCGGTTCCGTGAACCAGACGGGCGTGCTGGAAATGAAGGTAACCAAAGAGTACGGTGACAGTACGGTTGCCAGGATTCTGGATCTTGTAGAAAATCAGGAATCCAGGAAATCCTCACAGGAAAACTTCATTACAAAGTTCTCACGTGTTTATACGCCGGCAGTTGTATTCTCGGCGATTGCTGTGGCGATCATTGTTTCGCTGCTTGGATATGGTATTGAGGAAGGCGTAAGACGTGCATGTACATTCCTTGTAATATCCTGTCCGTGTGCACTGGTAATCTCGATCCCGCTTTCATTCTTTGCCGGTATCGGAGGACTGTCCAGCCGCGGCATTCTTGTGAAAGGTGCGAACCTGATCGAACCGCTTGCCAAAGTGGATCAGATCGTTATGGATAAGACCGGAACATTAACATCCGGTAAATTCGCTGTGGAAGAGATCCTGGCAGATGAAGCGAAGAAAGCACAGATCGTTGAGGATGGAGCATACGCAGAATCCTTATCCAATCATCCGATTGCGATCGGGATCAGAGAAGCCTACGGGAAACAGATCGATCAGGCCAGAGTCAGTGAAGTAAAAGAAATTGCCGGCCGCGGTATGTCTGTTAAGTATGACGGACATACAATTCTGGCAGGCAACTATAAACTGATGCAGGACCATCAGATCGAATGCAGACAGGAAACTGCAGCCGGTACACTGGTCTATGTGGCAAGAGATGGTGCCTATGAGGGATGTCTGGTTCTGCGTGATCAGCTGAAGCCTGACGCAAAAGAAGCTGTGCGTTCACTGCAGGCTGCCGGAAAGAAATGCATTATCGTTTCCGGTGACAACCAGGAAACAACAGATATGATCGCGAAACAGCTTGGTGCAGACATGGCGTTCGGTGAATGCATGCCGGCAGACAAAGTTGAGCGGCTGAAGGAACTGAAAAAGAACGGCACAACAGCGTTTATCGGTGACGGCGTCAATGATGCACCGGTACTGACTGCTGCAGATACAGGCTTTGCAATGGGCGCACTTGGAAGTGATGCTGCGATTGAAGCGGCTGATGTCGTCATCATGGATGATCAGCCGTCGAAGATATCTCTGGCGATCACCAGTGCACAGAGGATCCTGCGAGTTGCCAACCAGAACATTTACGGGGCGATCATTGTCAAAGTCGGTACATTGATCCTGGGTGCTTTCGGCATTGCAAATATGTGGATGGCAATATTTGCCGATACCGGAGTCGCTATGCTGTGTGTTATGAACTCCATGCGGCTGCTCCATATTGCCAGAAAACAATGATTAAGAAGAGGCGGATATTTGCATAATATCTGCCTTTTTCACGTTTCGGGTGTTAGAATGACCTTATGAAAAAAATATTAACTATTCTTTGGGTAATGTGCCTTGCTGTACTTCCCGTATATGCTGAAGAAGAAACCGCTGAGCCGGAAACACTGCCGGAGGAAAGCGCTGAACCGACACCTGAGCCGGAGCCTGCCTACAGAGTCAATGCTTCTTCTGCTGTACTGATGGATAAAACATCCGGGAACATCCTGTTTGAACAGGATAAAGACAACCGGATCGATCCGGCAAGCCTTACAAAACTGATGACAGTTTACCTGGGCGTTGAAAATCTGAGCGATGACAAAGAACTTTCAATGACAGCAGAGGCATTCGAAACATATGATCACAGTTTCGGCGTGCTTTGGATCGAGCAGGGTGAGAGCATGTCTGCGAGCAGTGCGGAACATGCGGCTATGCTTGCCAGCGCAAACGATACTGCCGCAATGATAGCAGAAGCAGTCAGTTCCTCACAGGATGCTTTCATCACAAAGATGAATATGACAGCTGATCAGCTTGGCATGACCAATACGAACTTCCAGAACATATTCGGAGTTCACAATGACTCCAACTATTCAAGTGCTTATGATATGGCACTGCTGCTGAGAAAAGCACTGGCCAATGAAAAGTTCAGAGATATTTTCGGAAGAGCGTCCTATACAATTCCTGCTACGAATTTTGCTGTTGCACGAAATCTGGTCAATGACTGTGCGCTGCTCAGGGATACAGGCTATTACTATGAAAAGGCTACAGGCGGAAAGATCGGCAATACACCTGAAGGCGGCTTCTCGCTTGCAGCGACAGCCAGGGATGACAATGGAATGGAACTGATCGCCGTGGTGCTTGGTGAAGAGAATGCAGCGGTCGCCTATAACGATATTGTTTCAATGTTTGAATACGGATTCTCCAATTTCCAGTCGATCACATTCTCCGCAGAGGATATCGGTGAAAAGACGGTAGAAGTGATGCGCGGCAAAAAGCATGTTGCTGATGTGCACTTTACAAACACCGGTGATTATCATGTACTGCTTCCTACCGGATTGGATGTGTCCACACTGACCGCAGAAGCAGTCGTCAACAATGAAGAAGAAACGAATCCTGAAGTGATCACAGCTGATGTTGTATTCAAGCTGGATGATCTGGTCGTCGGTACGACACCGATGCACCGGGAAATCACATATTATGATACGAGCATAGCCGCAACCGCAGGTCCTATGATCAGGCAGTATTTCAACTATGCAAGTATCGGAGTGCTTGGATTGTTTATCATCAGGCTGTTCCTGAAAGTGATCCATAAACTGCTGGCTCCGCCGGCTTAAGAAACTGCTTCGGCAGTTTTTTTAAT
>CAMOPG010000195.1:0-3588 GCA_946622165.1 uncultured Erysipelotrichaceae bacterium | reverse complement strand
TCACCCACGTCTGATCCGGTCGGTCAGGCGTGGTACTCTTGCCAAAATGATAGACCCTGTCAAAAGCGATCCCGTTCTGTCTGAAATAAATGCCCGTTTCTTCCGCCTGCCGTCTTCCCTCTTCATTCAGAGGAAGGTCGCTGCGGCCCTGCAGCACCTTTTCCTTGTTCTTGTCGGTCTGCCCGTGCCGAAGTATATATACCCTCATATGGATTTCAGGATATCTCTTGCTACAAAGACGCCGCTGGCTGAAGCGTGGGACAGTGAATGCGTTACGCCGCTTCCGTCACCGATCATATACAGTCCGGGATACCTGGTCTCCATGTTCTTCTTCAGTTTGACTTCCATGTTGTAGAATTTGACTTCTACTCCATACAGAAGCGTATCATCATTGGCTGTGCCGGGTGCGATCTTGTCCAGGGCGTAGATCATCTCGATGATGCCGTCCAGGATCCTCTTGGGAAGCACCAGGCTCAGATCACCGGGCGTAGCGTTGAGGGTCGGGCGTACATGGCCTTCTTCAATGCGTTTTACCGTGGACCTTCTGCCGCGCTCCAGGTCGCCGAATCTCTGAACGATGACTCCGCCGCCCAGCATGTTGGAGAGTCTGGCAATGGACTCACCGTATCCGTTGGAATCATTGAACGGTTCCGTGAAGTTTTTCGATACCAGCAGCGCGAAGTTCGTGTTTTCTGTTTTCTTGTCATCTGCTTCAAAACTGTGCCCGTTTACGGTCACGATCCCGTTGGTGTTTTCGTTCACAACGATGCCGTTGGGATTCATGCAGAATGTGCGTACGTTGTCTTCAAACTTTTCTGTTCTGTATACGATCTTGGACTCATACAGCTGGTCTGTCAGATGGGAGAAGATCACAGCCGGGATCTCAACTCTGACGCCAATGTCCACACGGTTGGATTTTGTTTTGATCTGCAGTTCACGGCAGATCTGCTCCATCCACTTGGAACCGGATCTGCCGACAGATACGATGCATCTGTCTGCTGTTACGCTTCCCTCATCCAGGACAGCTTCATATCCGCCGTCAATGACTCTCAGATGTCTGACAGGTGTATCGAAGAAAAAGTCCGCGTGCGGTTCCATTTCCCGGTACAGGTTCTCCAGCACCTTGTAGTTGATATCTGTTCCCAGATGTCTGACGGATGCTTCAAGCAGCGTCAGTTTGTTCTGCATGCAGATCTTTTTGAATTCACTGCCTGCAGTCGTGTACAGCTTTGTACCTTCACCGCCGTGCTCCAGATTGATCTGATCAACATAATTCATCAGTTCAATAGCTGTGTCCCTGCCGATGAACTCATACAGCGTACCGCCGAAATCATTCGTAATATTGTATTTGCCGTCGGAAAAAGCGCCTGCCCCGCCGAAACCGTTCATGATCGCACAGCTTTTGCAGCGGACGCAGCTCGTTACTTTTACCCCGTCGATCGGGCAGTGTCTTTGTTCAAGTTTATGTCCGGATTCAAGCACTGCGATCTTCAGATCAGGTCTGTTCCTGATCAGTTCATATGCCGAGTAGATCCCGCCGGGACCTGCCCCGATGATCATCACATCATATTTCATATTCAAATTTCTCCTGCAAACATTATCCATTATAACAGTTTCCTGCTCTCATGATCATCAGCATCGGATCCGCTTAAGAAAAACTGTACCCTTGCGGGTACAGCCTGTATATCTTATGCATTTATTCAACTTCAATTAATCCGTATTCACCATCATTGCGGAGATACACAACAGAGATCCTGCCTGTATCTTCATCAGTGTAAATATAGAAGTTGTGGCTGCTCAGTTCCATCTGCATGATCGCTTCATCCAGATCAAGTTTTGTAGCCTGGATCGTCTTTGTCTTGACCGGCACAACTCTTTCTTCTGCTTCAGCAGCTTCCTCCAGGAATGCTTCAGCGAGTGATTCACGATGTCTTCTGTTCAGTCTTGTCTTCTGTCTGCGAAGCTGGTCCTCAAGTTTATCGACAGCGATATCGATCGCTGCGTACAGATCCTCGTGGGTAACTTCAGAACGCAGGATACCGACTTTTGTCGGGATCGTAACTTCGATCTTCTGTGAATTCGGATACACTCTTGCAACGACTCTTGCTTTTGTGTCCGGATCGATCAGCAGATACTTTTCCAGAGCGGAAAGCTTCTTTTCAATTTTGCTGCGCATCAAATCGGTAATTGTAATGTTTTTTCCAATAATCTCAAAACGCATAATTGTTCCTCTCTTTCTATCGGATAATATGATTATTCTTTATGACAAAAGCATGCGCATTTCGATCACCTGTTTCTATGATATTTCACAAGCGGTACTACGTACCTTTTTACTGATTCCAGTATACCATAAATTCAAACGGTTATACGCTTTTTGAAAACACAAAAACAGGACTGTCTTTTCACAGTCCTGCGCATTCTCTGATCCATTTGAATACAACGACCATGGCCCATGAGTCCATGCCGCAGTATTTTTTCAGATCATCTATGATCTCATCCTTGTTGACGTCTTCATCGCGGTCAAGCTGTCTCCACTGGAATACGGCGTCCATGCCCTGACGGATCTCAAGCTGGCTGTAGCCGGGATCCTCCATCATGGACATGATCTGCTTGAGCGTCCATGAGCCCCGCATTCTGACATCGTAGATCATGCCTGATATAAACGGGATCTGCAGATCCTTCATACGTGTGTTCATGTCCAGCAGGATATCCGCATATTCCGGGAACTGTTCCGCCATTTCACTGATGCGGATCTTTTCCGCACCTTCGGCATTGTAGGCAATGATCGTTCCCTGTCCGGGGATATCGCGGATCAGTGATTCCGTCAGTTCCCTGCGGTCATCGTGGATCGACAGGAATACTTTATGATCGACTGTACCGTCTTCATACAGGATATGAAGGCTGTATTCAAACGGAAGCACCTGATACGGCTTCATTCCTTTATAAGGCGGTACGGCATAGCGTTCCCATTCAAAATCAAGGAATGATATAGGATAGGCCGTTCCGTCGAGCCATGACTGCAGAGCCATTTTATCTGCGAACAGTCCGCCGCTGCGGTCTGCCAGGATCTGGGCGTACTGCTGCGGGCTTCCTTCGATCCGTTCCGTATCCGCATCCCGCAGATACAACAGACCCTCCTGTTCCATCTGATAACGGTGTTTTGCGGCGATCAAGGTCATAATGGAATTATCTGCCGCCTCTGCTTCATTCGGGAAGCAGCTGTCGTAATAACGGCATTTCAGCCTGCCCGCACATTTGTTTGTCCGTACGGGTGCGCTCAGCGTGTCAGCCGTGCACTCAGACATCTTCAATACTGTTTCCTGCGGGTCCTTCATCTGTTTTCTGATCTCTTCAAAAAACGGGATGGTCGGGTTGTTGTTGAAGTTATAGAGAAAAGGGCTGATGATGAACAGCTGGTCGATATCCAGTTCATCCTCCCTGACATATGCTTCATTCAGGTGAACGATCATGACATCGCTCAGCTTGATGCCGTTTGCCTCGAGGACCCAGACGGAATCACAGTAAAGCTCCATGTCATTGTTGTGCGGATACAGTCCTGTGAACAGGAAATACAGTTCCCAGGCGTCT
>CAMOPG010000194.1:0-3588 GCA_946622165.1 uncultured Erysipelotrichaceae bacterium | reverse complement strand
AAAAATGTTTTGCAGTAACGGAACAAATATAAAATGCGGGACCTCTGATCATTGCAGCGGTACCCGCATTGTGTGACTGATAATTGATCTGTTATCAGAAACCGTTCTGTTTATTCAAATTTCGTATATGTCAGCCATTCACCGGAATCTGCGATCCAGGCATTGTCTGTACCGCTGATCTTATACCATGTATAGCCGCCTGCAGATACAGGTTCTCCATATACATAATATTTGCCGCCGTTCTTAGCCTGGCCGACTACTTTTCCGTCTGTACCGGACTTATCACGGATGTTCAGCTGATCGACCTTGACCAGTACCCATCCGACTGTTCCGTCTGTCTTGACAGGATCACCTGTGATCGTATCTGCTGACACTGCTTCCGGATAGGACGTATATTTCAGCCATGTGCCGTCCTTGTCAGCGATCCACTGTTCTGAATCCTTATCGATCTTGTACCATGTGTAGCCGCCGTTCTGTACGGGTTTTGCATAGACGTACAGTTTGGAACCGTTCTGTGTCTGGCCTTTTACATTACCGTCAGTACCTGCTTTATCGCGCACATTCAGACCATCGACTTTGACCTCGACCCATCCGTATGTTCCTGCAGTATATACAGGATCAGCACTGGCTGTCGGCGTCGGTGTTGGTGTTGGCGCAGCAGTGGGCTCCGGCGTCATTGTAGAATACGCAAAAGGAGTCGGACTCGAACTTGCCGTGGCGGAAGGTGTGCTTTCCGCAGGCGGGGTAACCACAACGACCGGTGCAGCCGAAGCAGAGGGTTTAGGTGTTTCAGCCGGTTCATCATCTTTTTTCTTTTTGGAGCATCCTGCAAGCAGCAGCAGACAGGACGCAGCGATCAATAGTTTTCTCATAGTCCCCTTCTTTCTGTATAGAAGTATTGTACCACTATTCAGGCCGCGGACATTCTTAAGATATGGTCAGCTCAGCTGCCTTTGCGCAAGATATACTGTACCGTCCTCACGTACATATTCTCTCTGGATCTGAAACCCGTTCCTGGTCCAGAAATGTGTTGACTGAGGATTTCCTTTATTAATGCACAGGCGCACTGCCGCAAATCCTGCCTCTTTCAGATAAGCGCATACTTCTGAAATGATGGCAGTTCCTGTTCCCTTGCCCTGATAGTCTTTGTCCATCATGAAGAAACCGATAAAGGCAGTCTGTTCATCCGGATACCCGTCGATCAGATCCATGACAGCGATCATGCCGCGTTCATCAAAGAACCCGACATAATATTTATCTTCCGGTCCTTTCCCGTCGGGCAGCGCTGTCATATCATGCTGAATGTCTTCATATCCGGGCCGTGCCTGCGTATATTCATAAAACAGCGGATTGGACAGGCAGATGTGCCTCACGGCTTCTATATCTTGTGCATCCAGTTTTCTGACACGGTATTTCCCGGACAGTCTTTCAATATTGATCATTTTATCAAACCTCTTCGTTTTCTTCTTTGTAAGTACAGCTGACCTCTGTCAGGTTGCCGGAGGAATCGCTGACGGAGTAAACGATCCGGCCGCCTTCCACACGGCAGGACACATAATCCATCAGTTCTCCATCCGCATTGTCATGCGCTGACAAAACGCCATCCATGCAGTGTTCCGGATCAGGTGTCTCAGTGATCCTGATCACTGGTTTCTGTTTGTCATAGATCCTGATCCGCAGGATCTTCTGATCTCCGGAAGCAGTCCGGTATACCGCAATACGGTTTTCCGGTATCTGTGCAGTGAAGCCTTCAGGAAGAAACAGCGCATCAGACTGCGGATATCTGAGAATATACTGAGATGGCTGAAATACATCACCGCACAGCAGTGTGATCTCTTCCGACCGCAGTTCCAGCCTGTCTCTTCGTAAATATACAGTATATTTCCATATACCGAACAGCAGACATGCAAATAATGTGATCAGTATCAGCGGCAGTACATGAACAGGCTGTCTGGCAGGCCTGTTCATCTGTTCCGGATGGCTGATCAGTTCAGCCATTTCTTCCGGTGACAGTTTCGGTCTGGCTGCTTTTCGGACTGTTTTCATGTCAGTCCCCTGTTCCATGGCCTCTCTTAGTACGGCCATCTGAAGATAATTCAGTTTTCCGTTGGACAGCAGTCTGATCTGCTGTTCCGATAATCCGTGTGCCTGTGCTATGGCGATTTCTTTTTCCTGCAGAAATGATAGTTCCATCATGTTACCTCCTCATTTCTGTATACGCAGAAAAACAGACAGTTCACCGAAAAAAGAAAACGGGGTGTTCCGTTTTCAGTGTGTTGTTCCTTCTGAAGCCTGGATATCATCGGTGTACTGTACGATCGCAGTGATCGCTGCGGTCAGTCCTTTGACAATATCATTCAGACTCATGCTTGGCATATTGCGCTTATTGACAGTCTGTTCCGGCATGAACGGAATGTGTATGAAGCCGCTCCGCTTGCCCGGGAACTCATGTTCACATACATAGCGGATCCCGTACAGTACGTGGTTGCAGATAAACGTACCTGCTGTATTGGATACGGAAGCCGGTATGCCTGCCGCTCGGATCTCACGGACCATAGCCTTGATCGGCAGTGCTGAGAAGTACGCGTCCGGACCGTCCGCAAAGATCGGTTCATCGGTCGGTGTATTTCCTTCATTGTCCGGAATCGCACAGTCCGATACATTGATGCCGACACGTTCGACAGATAAGTCTGTCCTGCCTCCTGCCTGACCGATGGAAAGGATCACATCCGGATCGCATTCTATGATCTTCTGACGGATCGTTTCGATCGATTTATAGCAGACTGTAGGAACTTCCAGCTTGATGATCTCTGCTCCTGCGATCACATCATCCAGCAATTTGACTGATTCGATTGCGGGATTGATCGTTTCACCGCCGAACGGATCAAATCCGGTCACAAGTATTCTCATAACTACCGCCTTTCTGTATATGAAGATAATTCTATGTTATTCGCTGACGATCGATTTTGCAAAAGCAGCAGCTGCCGCAAGATCTTCTGCATTCGGTCTGCCTTTATGAACTCCCTTGAATTCTCCTTTGCAGTGGAATTCACGTTCATCCATTTTGATGCCTGCTTTGTCTGCTTCAGCCTTTACTTTCTTCCATGTGGAATTCAGCATGGCAGCGGAACCGAAGTTGACGATGCGTCCGACATTGTTTTTATCAAGTGAACGGATGAAGTTTCTGACTTCCGGGTCGATGGAGAATGCATAATAGGAATTTCCGAGGAACAGAATGTCCACTGGTTCATCAACAGGTGTGCTGATGGGAAGTGCTGTTGTTCCCAGTGCTTCAGCTACAGCTTCCGCAAGACGTTTTGTATTTCCTGTTTTTGTATAATATCTGACTGCAGTTTTCATGTTGATCGATCCTCCTGATGCATTCCTGCAACATGTTTTCAGTTTAGACCTGAACGTTCTGTTCGTCCAGTACAGTACTCAGTGAGGCAGACTGCTGTTTCCGGTCCGGATGATCAAACCCGGTGTGATCATCATAACAGCTTCTGAAACGGCATAAATAAAAGCGTCTGTGACTTTTGATCTATGGCGCTATGGAAACACATTTGAATGATATTACTTCGCTGTTCC
>CAMOPG010000193.1:0-3612 GCA_946622165.1 uncultured Erysipelotrichaceae bacterium | reverse complement strand
TTCCCCGTTGAATCCCCTCAGCAGCATAGACGCATACAGCTCCTGTGCCCTGTCTGCTGAGCGCAGCAGCAGCTGACCGAGGAATGAGCCCCATGCCTTGAAGGCGATTCCTTTCTGTCCCGGAGCACGCAGATGATACGCATCTGTCATGATCGATACTTCTTCCGTCAATACTGTGATATACCTGTACGTCAGAAGAAGGACGGTTACGATGATCGAAGGTACATGCAGTCTGCGCAGCGCACCGCACAGTTCATCGATCCGGGTAGTAGCTGCCAGCAGGAATGACGCTGTCAGGGCAAGTACGCCTTTCAGAAGCAGTGTGATCATTGAGATCCACCCTCCCGTGATACGAAGCGGTCCGATCATCAGCATAACTGTCCGGTCGAGCAGAGGATTGAATATTCCTACCGCAAGAACAAGCGGCAGAACGATCTTCAGCTTACGGAAACATGTCATCAGTGATATGTCTGCCAGCGCATAGAAAAGCACAGGAAAGATCATCATGACCGACAGCCTGCTCAGATCGTACTTATCAAACGATACGACGGTGATGATATAAGCGATCACCGCAATGAGTTTGACCAGTGCCGAGCATCTGTGGACAGGAGAATCCATATCCTGCAGTTCATCCATATGTCTCAGTTCAAAAAGTGCCTGTTCTGCTTTGTTCATGCGTATACCTGAAAAGAAGGATGGTTCACATCCTTCATATTACTATATTATGCTGTTTTCCTTCTGTTTTTGCCCACTGCCGCGGCGATCACCATTGCCGCACCGGCAACGATCGCGCTTCCGACCAGTCCGGAAACAGTTGTCCCCATCGCGCTGTCACTGTTTTTGAACGCATAGTCCGGCAGGAATGATGTGCTTTCCTGGATCGAGCCGGCTGTGTCCGCAGCAGTTGATGAGACACCGAAGTCCTCTTCATCCAGCCCCATGTTCGCACTGTAGCCGCCGTCTGCATTTCCGAACAGTGCCCATTCCAGTCCGTCCGGATTCGAGCTTGCAAGATGGGACAGGAATCCGCCGGTCACTACGACAACAGCAGTCAGAACCGCCAGTACAGACTTCATGGAGCTCTTCGCCTCACCCTTTTCTTCAATACCGGCAAGCAGTTCAGGACGTGAAGTCCAGACATACACAAGCACTGCCGAAGTGATCAGTCCTTCGATCAGTCCGATCGCCAGGTGGATCGGCAGCATCAGTCCGGCAAACGCGCCGAACGGAAGTTCCGTAATACCGGATGCGGTCGTTTCCAGGACAACTGAGAACGCGCCGCACTGCAGCGTTATGATACAGCCCAGTATGGATGCCAGAACGATCTTCTTTTTCATATCGCCCCCGAACAGCCTGCTGTTGACGATCGGACGCCAGATGAGGTAATACCCCAGGAAGCATCCGTAGAACGCCATATTCCAGATATTCGCTCCCAACGCCATCAGACCGCCGTCCGCAAAGAACAGACACTGTATCAGCAGAACCGTGATCATGGACAGGAATCCCGCCTCCGGTCCGAGCAGTGCCGACAGCAGCATGCCTCCGCACAGATGTCCGCTTGACCCTGTTCCCGGAATCGTATAATTGATCATCTGACCGGCAAAGACCAGAGCTGCGCTGACTGCCATCAGCGGGACTTTCTCCGTCAGATCCTGTTTCTTCAGCCTGTAAACCGATATACCTGCAGCCGCTCCTGAAGCTGCATACATGACTGCTGCCGTTCCAGGCGACAGCAAAGCATCTGCCATATGCATATGAAATCCTCCTGATAAACAGCATTCTACAAAAAAATGAAGGCTTCAAGAAGCCTCCCAGGGGGTTATTTCTGCACAGAAAACCTGCTTTTTTGTGTGATCACAGCAATGGCACAGATGCTTTCCGAACACAGATATCACAGAAATACTGTTTTTAAAAATCAATGAATATTCCTGAATTGATGAATGACTGGTATACAATGTATTTGCTCAGAGAAAGTGAGGACCCGGAGATGTTTTACTACCAGCCAAGCTGTTCATTCAATGAAATGGATCCTGTATCCGCAAAAGCACTGATACAGTATGCCCGCAGCAAAAATATGAAGGTGCGTGCATGCTGTAAATTTGATAAAAACATTCTGACAGATGAAGATACTGCCATTTATTTCTGCCAGGCATGCAGAGAATATATGGAGACGCAGGGATATCATACAAAAAGCTTCTGGGAGATCCTTGATGAAGACAGTGAACTGACCCTGCCTGATTATTCAGGCATGAAGTTTGTGATCCAGGACTGCTGGAGAGACCGGGAACATCCCGAGATACACCAGGCAGTCAGAAGTCTGCTGAACAAAATGCATATCGAGTTCACGGAACTGCCGCATAACAAGGAACATTCAGACTTCTGCGGTACCCTGCATTTTGAAACAGAGCGCTACAGGCACATGATACCGTCTCCGGATCATCTGACACATTATGGTGATGAAATGGCGAAGAAACTGATGGAAGAGAAAGTCTCCCAGCTGAACGGAATGCCTGTCATCACATGCTGTGCGAGATGCTATAAAGGCTATATCCTGGGCGGAGGACATCCGGTCCATCTGATGACGCTGCTCACGGACAACTACACCGGAAGAGAAAAAGAACTGGAAGAGCGAACGATCAGGATCATGAGCAGGCCTGATCCCAGATATAACCTGCGCCTTAAGCAGTAAAAGAGAGCTGTCATGAGATCATCTGAATACCGTGTATACAACCTGATCTTTCCGGTATACGGACTGCTGCTGTTTCCAAATCCGCTCTGGGTCCTTTTGATACCCCTGAACTATATGATCGACCGCTTCGTGCTGTCACTGGGATTGAAGCGCGAACATGTATTTGATGACAAAGCAGAACAAAAGTCATTCCTGGATCATACAGGATGGAAGATCTGTATTGCCGGTTTCGCAGCTGACTTCATCGGTGCATCCATCATCATCTTCCGTGATCTTTATCAGCCGTTCTTCCCGCAGGAGATCATCCTGGCGATCAACAGCTCTGTATACGGTACACCCTTCTCATCAGCTGCCGGGCTGATCGTTTTCCTGCTTGCAATATTGATCGCCGGCATATGCGTTTATTTCTTTGACAGGCTTATTCTCATCAAGGCAGGATTAGAGAAACATACTGCTGTCCGGATCGCAGTACTGATGGCTGTGATCACAGCACCTTATACGATCCTGATACCGACGAATCTCTTCTACTGATAAATATTGCCAGGGAAGCTTTTAACACCCTGAACAGGTAAGATTTGCACCTGATCCGGTATCATCTCCAACGAAAAGAGGCAGCCTGCATTTGATTTGCAGAACTGCCTTTCATTTTGCGTCAGTTGATCAGACTGGAGAAGAACGACACGATACCTTCCCAGTGGTCTTTGAGCGTTCTCTGTCCGATCTTGTAGGTAACGCTCTTGTACCCGCTGTATTCTCCAATTCCTACGAATACCACGGTAGCTGTTCCTCTGTTGACGTTGTTGCTGTAGGCGTATACCTTGAAGTCTGTTCCAAGTGTCAGCTGGGTCTTGCCCATTGCAGCCTTGCTGAACTGCTCAGCACTTGTGATCTCTACAGGCTTGCCTGACAGATACTGCTGAGGC
>CAMOPG010000192.1:0-3619 GCA_946622165.1 uncultured Erysipelotrichaceae bacterium | reverse complement strand
TGCAGATACATCATATATTCGGACATATGCAAAAAATCTGCCTTGCGGATGTTCATCTCAGCGATAGAAAAGGCAATGCCCATCAGTTTCTCTTTGATGAATGCATTGCCTGATTCTCTGAACTTCAATTCAATGACAGAAGATGTGCTGTGCAGAAATAATGATCAATGGCAGTAATCAATGAATTCAATGATTCCTTCTTCTACATCCTCTTTGATATCTGCGTAGTTGTGGATCTCATGACGGTATCCTGTATAAAGCACTGTAGTAACTTCATGGCCTGTGTCTGCAAGCCAGTTTGCTGTCTGGTATACACCAGTGCCATACTGTCCTACAGGGTCCTGATCGCCTGCGATATTATAGATCGGCAGCCCGACAGGAACCTTTTCAGCCCATTCCCTGCCTGTGATGCTCTGCATCATCTGCATGAAATAGAGCCATGCAAGATTACTTGTCGGTTTTGTGAAAGCGTCAAACGGATCCTGGGCATGATCGTTCTGAACATACGGATCGTCGCAGATCCATTCATTTCCGAGCTTCACGCCTTCCTTGCATCTGCCGAACATCCATCCCATCAGCATACCGCCCAGTGACGGATCTGATTCAGCTCCCTTGCCTTCATCAACAAGCTTCTGTACAGCAGCGATCCCTTCATCAAGATTCGGCCATACGCCTGTCGTGCCGCAGATCACTGCTCCGCTCAGGTCATCTCCGTATTTTGCCATGTACTGTCTTGTGATGAAGGATCCCATGCTGTGGCCGAACATGAAGTACGGAAGATCAGGATACTTCTCAACAGTCAGATCATGGAGTTTCTTTTCATCTTCCATCATGGTTTCAGGGCCTTTGTTGCCCCAGTCACCCCATGTATCATTTTCCAGTGCTGTCTTGCCGTGTCCGACATGATCATCAGCAGCTACGATATAGCCTGCTTCCATAAAGCTTGTGATCATATGAAGATAACGCCTTGAATGCTCACCGAATCCATGAACAAGCTGAATGATGCCTTCCGGTCTGCATGCAGGAACATAGATCCATCCGTAAACCTGGTCTCTTTCGTTGAATGATAAAAACTTTACCTCGTGCAGCATGATTATTTTCCTTTCCGGCAAATTGCCTATCTGTTAATTCCATTGTATCAGTCTGCAGTCGGAAAAGCATGAAAACAGATCGATTTCTGTCTTCTCGTGATCAATTCAGCACGAAAAAGATGATCAGCCGTGGTGTTTCCAGCCGTTATATCTGCCGCAAACGCTATATGTGCGCAAATTATGTTTATATCATCGTACTTCTGTAAAAAAATTGAAAATTTGTGAAAATATTTGTTGCATCAATGAGTCGATGAGAGTATATTATAGGAGCACGCCTCAATAGCTCAGTCGGTAGAGCACTTGGCTGTTAACCAGGGTGTCACAGGTTCGAGTCCTGTTTGAGGCGCCATATAAAAAAGGATCGGCATAATGCTGGTCTTTTTTTTGCGCGGTTGGGTTTTTCCGAACCTGTGATGGTATCGGTTATTTAAGTGAAGAAAACCAAAAGATAACTTTTGATGTATTCCTGATTTCATCCTTCGTTGGTTTGGATGTCATTCATATGAGCATACGTGCCGCCAAGTTTCAGCAGTGTCGTTTCCGAGCTCTTCAGGGAAAAGAAATCTGTGCAGAAGATCCTGTCTGCGGATGATGCGCAGATCATATATTTCGAATAGGAGGCTGATATCCGATGAATGTGAAAAATAATAATTCAGCAGGAAATCTTGCTCCTCATAAACTGGTGATGCTGATAACGGCTGTGCAGAAGAGCAAAGGAACCTTCTTCGCGGATTTCATCAAGACATTCGACGCCAATCTGCAGATTGCCATTGTCGGTACCGGAACCACCGATGCAAATCTGGTGGAATTCCTCGGTCTCAAGGACAACAAACGCAGCATTATCTTCAGTATTGTCCGCGAAGAGAAGGTCAACGCAATCATGGAAGCCCTGGAAGAGCGTTTCCGTACAGTCAACAACGGTACGGGTGTCTCATTCGCGGTGCCGCTGTCCAGTGTTATCGGCAAACTGAGTTACGGTTTTTTAAGCAATGATCAAAGGATGGTAAGTAAAAATGGCTGACAAAAAATACGAAGCGGTCTTCTGTGTCATCAACGCAGGATTCTCTGACCATGTCATGATGGCTGCCCGCAAAGCCGGAGCTGCCGGCGCCACAATCCTCAAGGGCCGCGGCACAACCTCTACAGAAGCGGAAGAAATGTTAAATATCACAATCCAGCTGGAAAAGGAAGTCATGATCATCCTTGTTCCGGCGGAGTCCAAGGACGAAGTGCTGCGCATGATTTATTCCAAAGCAGGTCTGGAAAGTGAAGTCAACGGCATCGCGTTCTCAGTACCTGTCACAAACGCGGTCGGTCTTAACGATTTCAGCAAAGCAGAAGAAAAATAAATCACGATATCCGGAAGGATCATGTTCTCTTCCGGATCCATAACATGTTTACAAGGATCTGCTGTTATTATCACTGCGTGCCCTTTTCCTTTTTTCTGAGCAGCCGCATAAAAATGAACTGTGGATTGAACAGCAGTGTCAATGTCTCTATGCATTTACGGCAGACAGGCAGTATATAATTGTGACAGGACTATGCACGCAGGAGGACGAAACCTATGGATCTGAGAGTATTGGAGTATTTTCTCACAGTTGCGGATGAGGAAAACATATCCCATGCCGCTGAACTTCTGCATGTTTCCCAGCCGACAATCTCAAGACAGCTGATGGAACTGGAGGAAGAACTGGACAGAAAGCTTTTTATCCGGACAAATAAAAAAGTCATCCTGACAGAGGAAGGGGTACTCTTCCGGGAAACTGCCGAGGACATTCTGAAACTGTATAACAGGGCCAGGGCAGATCATACACGACAGAATGAACTGGAAGGAGAGATTTATATTGCCTGCGGCGAAATTGAGTCGTTCGATCTTGTGGCTGAAAAAATCCGGGACTTTCATCTGAATCATCCGAAAGTACAGTTTCATATCCACTCCGGAAACGCGGAGGAGATCTGCGCCGCAATCGATAAAGGGACGGCAGACATCGGATATATAGTTCAGTCCGTCAATACTATGAAATACGAAGTCTTCAGTCTGAATACTTCTGAACAATGGGGTATCCTTGTGAACAGAAATCACAGGCTTGTGGCAAAAGAGTATGTGACTGCCGGTGAACTTCAGAAGGAAACGCTGATTGTGCCGGCCAACAGCAGGCTGCGCAATGACGTCCGCGAATGGATCGGTCCCCGCTCGCATGTGGCCGCCACTTATACATTATTCAGAAACGCCATGATCCTGACTGAACTCAGTGACTGGGTGACGATCTGCCTGGAAACCAGAAAATATACCGGAGACAACCTTGTCTTTGTCCCGTTTTCACCGCTGAAGACGTCTTCCGCGTCCCTGATCTGGAAAAAAAAGGCGGTATACAGTCCGGCAATGCATGAATTTCTTTCCGGCCTAGGGATTCGCAATCTGAATGACAGATGATTTGATATAGGTATTTCACATTTCACAAAATATTCTGCATACTGTAACTGAAAAAGGAGGAACAGCGATGCAGAATTTTATTTATCACATGCCT
>CAMOPG010000191.1:0-3643 GCA_946622165.1 uncultured Erysipelotrichaceae bacterium | reverse complement strand
CCGGAAGAAAGGATCCATATGGAATTATCAAAACATATATCGATCAAAGAAGAACGCGTCACAGCGCAGGAATACATTGCGTTTCTGAAGCGGACGGATCTGGGTTCACAGTATCCTGCTGAGCGTTTTGAAGAACGGATCAGCAAACTCGTCCAAAATGCATCGATCAGTCTGACCGCAAGAACCGATGAAAAGAAGCTGGTCGGCATCCTGTTCGGACTGACTGATTTCTGTTACTGGCTTTATATAACAGACCTCGGCGTCGACAGGAACTATGAAAGAATGGGCATCGGGCGATCCCTCATGAAGACAGCGCATGAGATCGCCGGCGGTGAAAAAGATATCGCAGTATACCTGATCGCAAACGAAAAGGCAGTGCCCTTTTACGAGAAACTGGGAATGAAGAAGGCTGATGATGTCATGCAGTACGATCATATCGACTGGACGCCATTCATTGTGGAATAGCCTTCATCAGATTGTGGATAACATTGTTATCTTCAGTATTTATGCATATTTATGAAATGCTGATGTATTCGAAAAAAGATGGCCTGAACCATCTTTTTTCAGTATGAATGCCTGCGCTTATACATGCGGTAGAGGAATGATTCCTCTCTCTGTCCGAACTGATCATCAGGGATCTCGATCATCCATGAGCCATAGGCATTGACGATCTGAGTTCCTGAAGAATGCTGAAGTGTTCTGTGAAACGGACCGTATTCCTTGTGCACATGTCCATGGAACATATACATCGGATGGTATGTCTCCATCAGGTCATTGAAGCAGTCAAATCCCCTGTGGGGAATGTCCTCCAGATCGCCATATCCCAGTGCAGGCGCATGCGTCAGAAGGATATCAAATCCCCCTGTGATCTTCAGTGTATTTCTGAGCTTCCGGATCCGTTTCTCCATTTCTGCTTCAGTGTACATATTCGTCCGGTTTCCGTATCTGTATGAACCGCCCAGTCCCAGGATCCTGAGACCTTGGTAGTCATAGACCATGTCTTCTATGGGGATGCAGCCTTCGGGAGGCCTCATCTCATATTTATCATCGTGATTGCCCCTGACATACAGAAGCGGTCTGTTGACCATCGTCGTCAGGAATTCCAGATATGCAGGGTCCAGATCCCCGCATGAAAGGATCAGGTCGACGCCTTCTGTTTTGGAGGCCTGGTAGTAGTCCCACAGACGGGATTCTTCATGATCGGCAACAAGCAGTAATTTCATCTGGATCCTCTGACAGTATCAACGCCTGCAACACGTGTGAGTTCTTTCGCCTCTTCCGAAAGTTTGCCGTATTCGGGGATCACTCCGATCACATTATCATTCAGCCAGTCCATACGGATGATCTGCTCGTTGCTGAGCCTGCCGGCCTTGGCGCCCTGAATGATGCCGTTCTGTGATCTGAGCTCATGGCTGAACGGGCTCAGTCTGCCTGCGCGAAGCGCATCCTTCATCAGTTCGATCATCTTTGCGCTGGTGTAAGGAACGGAAGAGGACACTACGATATCCGCTGCGCCTGCCTCAAGTCCCCACCAGTAATTCACTGCTTTGTATTTGCCGGCTTCTTCATTGTTCCACTCACCGTCCAGCATTGTCTGTACCAGCTTTTCGTAATACTTTGCCCAGTTGACGACAGGCATTGCAAGATTTCTGATTGACCCGTCCTGTTCCAGCTGGCAAAGTCCGAATACCGTACTGTCCTCACTGAGCTGAGCAAGGTCCGGTCCGGAGAATATATCAACTCCCAGATATTTCAGTTCCTTCTGCCAATCCTCGTCATTGACGCCGGACCATCCGAGAATGATCTGTGAGCGCGGGTCGACAAGTGAGGCGCCGATCGCAAACGCATTGATATTCGCAACCGTCCCGTAGATCGGGTAGTCCGCAATATAGCAGATCCTGTGGTTGTCGCTCATCATGGCCGCAAGTGCCCCGAGCAAAAACTTCACTTCGTACATCCGCGCATAATAAGCGCGCACTGCTTTTGCCGGCAGATAAAGCGAACAGTTGAGGAAACGGACATTGGGATGACGGACTGCCGCCTTCATCGTCTCATTGACCTGCAGCGGTGATACGGTAAATACAGCATCACTTGTTTTGGCTGCCTTATCCAGCGCTTCACGGAGCGGCTGTCCGTCCTTTTTGTTTTCATAACATTCCGTACGCACCAGGTCGCCGAACTTCTGTTTCAGGTAGATCCTTCCGACTTCATGATCATAGTTCCAGGAAGATATTTCCGGCGTACTGTCGTAGACAAATGACAGTCTTAGAGGTCTGGAAGCAGTATACTGCGGGATGATCTTTGTCAGATCAGGAAGCAGACCGCTCTTTTTCTCCTGCGGATTTTCCTTTACAACGATGTTGTCTCCTGAGGACCGGATCTGAACTTCGCTGCGGATCGCCGAGATCTTCTGACGGATCGCAGATGAAGACATACGGCGCAGTTCATCCATACCGTACATGGAAACAAATGTCAGGAAAGCATCGGAAACATTGCTGATGCGGTCCGTGCTTCTCAGATACTCTTTGCGGAACGCGTAGAATGCAGTGTTGATATGCATGCGGAGCTTTTCAGGCCACGGGTTTTCCAGATCCTGATCAAGCAGTTCCGCAAACTTCAGATAGGAAGACGGCTCGCTGAAATCCAGCTCATAAAGCGGGCATACCTTGTAGAACTTCAGGAATGCCTGATACAGCTTATCCGGCTTTGCCGGCATGAGACGCCTGACATCCGCCTGGATCACGGGCATTTCCAGGAATTTGAGAACTGATACCCTCTTGTTGCCTTCCTGCACATAAAAGCGGTGCAGATATTCATATACGAGGATCGCATCACGAATCCCTTCTTCGACCTGTGAAGCATACAACGCTGCCCATTTGCGACCGAATTCACTTTCCGCATCCAGAAGCGGCATGAAATTGCAGGCAAAAGCATTCTGCCTTCCCTGCGTTTTCGTACCGGTGATCTGGTCAGTGGGAATCGATATCACACCGACATTCACTTCTTTCAATGATCCTGTATCGACCAGTTTATCCAGCACTTCGGGATACGGGTTCTGTCCGTTATCTTCAGCCTGATTGTATGCTTTTAAGCCTGCTCTTCTTGCTTTGTTGTATTCATCCATAATGATCACCTCATGGTATTTTACATATAATGAACTTCAGACAAGTTTACGTTAGCATGTTTCCTGTTTGACAGCAATTCTATCCTGCAGTAAATAAGTACAGGTTCACGGATCGGGCACTATTTGAGAGCACAGGTGCGGAATCATGCTACAATAACGGAATGAACAGTGACCGGAGGGCGGACCTATGAAACTATCCACGATCAGAAAAATATTCCTTGTGCTGGCTATCATCAATGTTGTGCTGTTTTTCATGACCGGGAGTGCTGTATTCCTGTTTGACGGCATCCTGTTCCTGATCGCACCTTATATCCTTCAGTGGTTCGGAAAGAATATCTGAGTTCCCGGACAAAACGAAATAAAACTGCATTCCCGCTTGTGATATGAACGGAATGCAGTTCTTTTTTTATCTTTCGCTGAAAATGAATTTTTCGATTACTTCAGCGATCGCACCGTGATCACAGTCCGCTTCTGTAATGAAGTCACATTCCTTCTTCATCGCCTCGACTGTATTGGCAA
>CAMOPG010000190.1:0-3644 GCA_946622165.1 uncultured Erysipelotrichaceae bacterium | reverse complement strand
TGCCGGATACAGAACTGATCCTGTCCGGCAAGGACCGCAGCGGGCTCAGCCCTTCTCCTGAGGAAGCTGATTCCGGTATTTATTATGAAGAATGAACTGAAGGGTCTGTGACAGGGTACGGATCCTTTTTCATGACAGGAACGATATGATATAATCGTCAATACGGAGAAATACATGAGAATACTTGTTTCCAATGATGACGGGATCATGGCAGACGGCCTGATCACACTTGTAAAAAGACTTTCCGAAGAACATGAAGTATATGTAGCGGCACCTGACAGGCAGCGCAGCGCATATTCACACAGTGTGACGTATTTTCTGCGTGACCTTCACGCCCGTCTGATCGAAGTGCCCGGTGCGTACAAGGCATGGTCCGTTGACGGTACGCCGGCCGACTGCGTTTACGCGGCGGTATGCGGACTGATGGAAGAAGCACCGGATCTGGTCGTGTCCGGCATCAACAGGGGATGGAACGTTTCCTATGACTGCATTTATTCCGGCACGGTCGGCGCCGCCAGTGAAGGAACGATCCTCGGGATCCCTTCGATCGCTGTCTCATTGGCCTCAGACAGGCCGTATGAATTTGAAACCTCCGCAGAGATCACCGCTCAGCTTCTGAAGCGGTTCATGGAGGATCCGGACAGATATGAATATGTCCTGAACGTGAATATACCGCCGCTGCCGAAAGAAGCGATCAAAGGCATCAGGCCGGCTAAATTTGACGGACGGAAAATGTACGGCAGAAAACTGGACGTGAACGAAGAAAACGGTGTTCTGTCACTTCATTGCCCGCTGATCGACGTGCCGGTCGATGACACCACAAGAACAGCAGACGGTGATATCACACTCGTGGAAGACGGTTTTGTGACTGTCAGTCCGATCAGGCTGGACTGGATCGATGAGAGATATTTTGACAATGCAGGGCTGATCGCCGGACAGTGACCGCAGCTGAGACTACTATGAAGAAACTGACGAATGAAAAAAAACATCAACTGGTGACATATTTCGCGGCAGCGTTTATTGTCGTTTTTCTTGTGCTTGTGATCGCGCTTCCGCATCAGTGTTCCGTCAGATGCAGCATGTACAAGGGCGGGGACGCTGTTTCGATACAGGGTATCTTCGGCGGAAAAACGGTCAGCGGTGAAAATGATACGCTGGTGATCCCTGCAGAGATCTCTCAGGAAGACAAGCTGATCATCACGAGGACGATGGACGAATACCGTCTGGTGACATATGCCGGCAGATTCTGGGCAGGCAACCTGACGGGCAATGCCCAGGATGGTGAATACTATTCCCGCATCACGCTTGACGCGTTTGAAGAAAGCACTCGTATCGAGCATCCTGAAAATCCATACTTTAAAGATATGACCATCCCGGAGCTGCTGTCCGAATACAGTGAGCACCTGATTATTTTTGCGCTGAAGGGCGGCAGTACGAACGGCTGGACAAATGAGATGCAGTCTGCCTTCAGTGCGGCAGGCATCAAGATGTCGCTCAGGGTCAATGATGACGGCGGAATGGCGGGTTATATATACCGTGATCGTGCGCAGATCTATAAAAAGACGGATATTGCCGTAAGTGAAGAAGAGGTTGCCGGACATGAAGTCCGTATCGTCAGTGCAGGCGTTTCTTCCGGCAATACAGCATCGATCATGATCGATGACAATGAATACAGTCCGGATGCCAACGGACTCAATATCGTTGTCTATGATCCTGAGAATGACCGTCTGATCGACAGCGTCAGCTATAACGTCAATACAAGCGATCCTGTCATGACAAGGGCAGATGATCTGTTTTATACATGGTATGTAACGGAATACAATCACCATCTTCCGGAATATGTGCAGGCATCCGCCAGAGTCACTGAACAGGTGATCCGCGTCGTCAGCATCCTGCTGATATTCCTGCTGCTGTTTGTGATGCGTCAGATCCTGAAGATCAGGGAAAAACTGACAGTGAAGAAACTGCTTGTGCAGCAGATACCGCTGCTGGCAGGCCTGCTGGTGCTGGCGTTTGCCAGGGAAGGCTATACGTATCTGAATTCTCATTTCAAGGGCGTGACGTTTGCCCAGCTGCTGTTCCATCTGAATACAAACCTGAATGGCGTCAACTGGAACGGGTTCAGTGAGCTTTACAGGAAATTTGCGGTCGGCGCATTGATGATCATTCCTGCTGCAGCGGCTGCTTTCGGACTGCAGTGTCTGGCTGTCAGAAGGCTGAACAAAAAAAGCAGACTGCTGACGAATATCGCAGTCAGGATCATCCAGTGGGCTGCCATGGCTCTGTGCCTGTCTTTGATCTGGGCGCAGTGCAGGGAATTCTGGGTCAATTATCATGTCAATGATTATCTGACTGCCGAACAGTTTGAATGCGAACTGTATGAAACGGTCTATACAGCACCTGAACAGACGGAGATCACATTCCCCGAACAGAAAAAGAATCTGATCTACATCTTTATGGAATCCATGGAAACGACCGTGGCGGACGAGGTGAGCGGCGGCGGAAAGAGCTTTAACGCCATTCCCGAGCTTTCCAATCTTGCAATGGAATATGACTGCTTCAACGGGGAAGAAAACACCCTGAACGGCGCGCTGCCCCTGTATAACTCGACATGGACGATCGCCGGAATGGTCGCACAGTCAAGCGGTATGCCCCTTGCGATCAATCATTATTTTTCCAACTCAAAGGGCATCATTCAGTCCTTCCTGCCCGGCATGGTAACGCTCGGCGATATCCTGGAAAAGGAAGGATACCGGAACGCTGTCATGATGGGCTCGGATGCTTCATTCGGCAACCGTGACCAGTATTACAGTGAGCACGGCAATTATGACATCTACGATTATACCTGGGCGAAAAAGACAGGCAGGATACCTGAGGGATACAAGGTGTTCTGGGGCTTTGAAGACGCAAAGCTGTTTGAAATGGCAAAACAGCAGGCAGAGGAAATGGCGTACGATGAAGGTCCGTTCAGCCTGACACTGCTGACGGTAGATACGCACTTCCCGAAAGGGTACCATTGCGAAGACTGTGATGATGAACTGCCCGATCAGTACTCCAATGCATTCCACTGCTCCAGCAGAAAAGTATCGGAATTCGTCAGCTGGGTACAGGAACAGGAATGGGGAAAGGACACAGTGATCGTTCTGAACGGCGACCATCTGTGCATGAGCGCGGATTACTTTGATGATATTCCCGGAACATATGAAAGACTGACATATACAACTGTGATCAACAGCGCAAAAGAGGAACCGCAGCAGAAACGTCTGTTCAGCACAATGGATCTGTTCCCTACAACACTGTCTGCCATGGGCTGTGAGATTGAGGGAGACCGTCTTGGCCTCGGCACGGATCTTTACTCCGACAGAGAAACACTGCTGGAAGAAAAGGGCATCAACTATCTGAATTATCAGCTCAGCCTGAATTCAGAATTCTATGATCAGCATTTTATGGAGATCGAATGATCCTGCTTTCAGAAGGCAGGATCATGCGTCTCAGATGGCATTTTTGAAGCATTCAAGAATTTAGAAAATATGTGCTTGCAATTATGTTTACTGTTTGGTATTATAGGTAAGCACTGAATAAGTCGTGCATGCGCCGATAGCTCAACTGGATAGAGTATTTGACTACGAATCAAAAGGTTGCGG
>CAMOPG010000189.1:0-3678 GCA_946622165.1 uncultured Erysipelotrichaceae bacterium | reverse complement strand
CGCTGCACCTGGCTGTTGAATACGGTGGCTGGGTCAACCGGAAACTGGTCGGCTTCTTTGAAAACTATGCCCGTACGATCTTCACCAGATACAGGGACAAAGTGAAATACTGGCTGACATTCAACGAAATCGATATTCTGGAAGGAAATACATATATCGGCGGCGGTATCATGAATTACAGCGAGCAGAATGTCGCGCAGGCAGCACATCATCTGTTTGTTGCATCTGCAAAAGCTGTAAAAGCAAAAGAAGAGATCAATCCTGATATGATGGTCGGCGAAATGCTCGCGTATATGCCTATCTACGCATATTCCTGCAATCCCAAAGACCAGCTGATGGCAATGAACAGAACCAGGGAAGCATTCTTCTACAGCGATGTCCAGGTAGGCGGTCATTATCCGAACTACAGACTGAAAGAATATGAGCGCAAAGGCATCACGGTAAAAATGGAACCCGGTGATCTGGAACTGCTGGCTGAATATCCGTGTGAGTTTATCGGATTCTCCTGTTATAAGTCAGCATGCGTATCATCTGAACAGCCGGGAAACAGAAATGTGGCAAATCCTTATCTGAAGCAGTCGCAGTGGAACTGGCCGATCGATCCGGACTGCCTGCGTCTTGCACTGAATCAGCTGTATGACCGTTATCACAAACCGGTATGGGTCGTGGAGAACGGGCTCGGTGCGGAAGATATCGTTGAGGACGGTAAGATCCATGACCAGTACCGTATTGATTATCTGAGAGATTCCGTAAAGTCCATTCATGAAGCAATTGAACTGGATGGTGTCGAGGTGCTCGGTCTGACTGTCTGGGGATGGATCGACATCGTATCCGCAGGAACGGGTGAGATGAAAAAGAGATACGGCATGGTTTACGTTGATCTGGATGACCAGGGAAACGGCACGCTGGAACGTATACGCAAGGACTCATTCTATTGGTATCAGAAAGTCATTCAGACAAACGGAACCGATCTTGACTGAGTATAGTGAAAAGAATCCTGAGAGATCTGATCTCTTCGGATTCTTTCTTTTGGAGGCAGTCATTCGATTTTCCACTTCTTACGATACTGTGCAGGGGACATGCCGGTAATATCACGGAATACCTGTATAAAGTAATTGGGAGTATTGAAGGCAAGCATATCAACGATCTCATGGATGGGAAGCGCGGTTGTTTTCAGCAGTGTCTTTGCCCGCTCTATTTTTGCGGTACGGATAAAGGAGGAGACGGACTGTCTGATGATGCCAGAAGAGTGGAATTCATCCGCAGAGCGCTGCAGGGCGTAAAGAACTGCATGGATGACGGCATTCCGGTAAAGGGGTACTGTTACTGGAGCCTGATGGACAACTTTGAGTGGCAGAAGGGCTTTGGCATGACATTCGGCCTGATCGCGGTGGACAGAAGCACGCAGACAAGAATTCCGAAGGAAAGTCTGAAATACCTCGGCAGCTTTGCCGGATGATCAACAGTATGCGAAACGGGTAACCAAACTTCGTGGGGCCAGTCAAATTTCATAGGGGATTTGATGGGGGACCTTACGGGAGACCAGTAGAAAAATGACCTGGAGAGTGAATAAAAACTCTCCGGGTTTTTATATGCGGAGAGCAGCCTGCACTCATTAATGAATTGTTATTTTGATTTCTTGTAAGGACCGCGTTTTTTACCAGTGTGATTGTGTATTTCTTTTTTGGAACGCGGAGCGGATGAAACAGAAGCGGCCTGCACTGATATGCAGACCGTATCTTTTTATCGGGCAGATTGTTTCAGATGCTTCATGTGATTCAGCACATATGGTACTTCGAATAACAGCATGGCTGTCCAGCCGATACCGCTCGCAGCAGCGATGCCCTTGATGCCGATCCTGCCGGCAAGCAGGAAGGTACCGATGGTGCGCAGGGAGATCTGAATGAATGTACAGAGGATCGTAACAGGGATCTTTCCAACACCTCTGCAGTAACCCTGGAAACCGTTGGTAAAGCCGGGAAGTGTATAGATCCATGCCATGACGGAAAGATAGGCAGTGCCTTCACGAATGACTTCAGCGGTTCCGCTGCCTTTGATGAACAGGGATACGATCTGCGCCTTGAAGATCATTACGAGGATGCCGATCAGGATGCCGTAAGTGAATGCCATTGCAATGCCTGTGAAGAATCCTCTGCGGATGCGCTCCGGCTTATCTGCACCGCGGTTCTGGGCAATGCAGGTGGATATTGCCGAGGCAATCCCCTGTTCCGGAATCAGCGCAAAGCTGTCGACTCTGCTGACCGCATTGAATGCCGCAATCGTACTGACACCGAGCAGATTGACCTGTGACTGTATCAGGAGCTTGCCGATGGGCTGTACCGCCTGCTGCAGTGCGGAGGGCAGTCCGTAGTTCATAACACGTTTCAGCAATGCCGTATCTGTTTTCCACTCATCATTGCGGGGGATCAGATCCGGCATTTCTTTGATCATGCATCTGGCAGCCAGGAAAGCGGAGAATACCTGAGCAAATACCGTGGTCAGTGCGCTTGTTGTGATGCCAAGGTGGAATACACCCAGCAGGATCAGGTCAAGGACAATATTCAGGACCGAACAGATCGCCAGAAAGCGCAGCGGCCGTTTGGAATCGCCGACGCTTTTCATGGCAGAAGCCAGCGCATTATATATAAAGGTAAAAGGGACGCCGATAAAGGTGATCCTCTGGTAGATCGATGTAATCCGGAAGATATCTTCCGGAACAGCAAGCAGCCTCAGGATCATCGGTGTGAGCAGAATGCCCGGTACCGCGATCAGCAGACTCAGCAGGATCCCTGCTTTCAATACAGCAGACAGGGATTTGCGGAATGATGCCATATCCTTGGCACCGAAGCGTTCGCTCATAAAGATTCCCGCGCCGATGCACAAGCCTGAGATGGCCAGAATGACCAGATTCATGACCGGAGCTGCAATTCCTTCAGCAGCCAGCGCATCCTGTCCGATAAACCTTCCTGCAATCATGGAATCTGCCGCATTATAAGCAAGCTGGAGCCAGTTTGCCAGCAGCAAAGGTACAGCATAGCGCCATAAGTGTGAAAACAAAGAGCCTTCGGTCATATTCTGCATAAACTCAAAACCTCATGTATACGCTGAACATCTAATCATGAAACAGCAAAGAAAGCAAATCAAAAGATCCCGCAGTGAATGCAGGGATCTTTGAAGGGGACTGGTCTGAAGCTTATACGCCGGAGTAAGCGGAGAATCCGCCGTCGATCGGGAGTGTAACGCCGGTGATGAAGCTTGCGGCGTCATTGTTCAGCAGGAACAGAACTGCGCCTGCCAGTTCCTTTTCGCTGTCACCGAATCTTCCCATCGGTGTAGCAGCCAGGATCTTGCCTGTACGTGCTGTCGGTGTTCCGTCTGCGTTCCACAGCAGAGCTGCGTTCTGCTTCGTGGAGAAGAAGCCGGGTGCGATCGCATTGACACGGATGCCTGCTTTGGAGAAGTATACTGCCAGCCACTGTGTGAAGTTGGAAACAGCAGCTTTGGCACCGGAATATGCAGGAATCTTTGTCAGCGGTGTATATGCGTTCATGGAGGAGATGTTCAGGATGTTGCATCCTTCACGTCCGACCATCTGTCTTGCGAAAGCCTGGGTCGGGATCAGTGTTCCGATGAAGTTCAGGTTGAAGACAAATTCAACGCCGCTCTTGTCGAGATCGA
>CAMOPG010000188.1:0-3722 GCA_946622165.1 uncultured Erysipelotrichaceae bacterium | reverse complement strand
CGTACCGAGATTTGTCAATCTGTTCATTGACATCGGGATCACAGCGCCGCTTCTGACAAACAGCGGGATGGAACGGATATCCACATCCAGACTGATCTGCTGACCCGGGGCATATGCTTCCCGGGTATCAAAGCTGTACCACCGTTCATCATTTCCGGTTAAACGGGGAAGGTATACATTGCGCACGGTCTGGCCTTGTTCAACGATATTTGCGGCCAGCATATATTCGCCCCACATGAAATCAATATCCTGCTCATATGTTTTGGGATCATTCTGGAAGACGAGACACTCTGCTTCCATGACCGGCAGTCCTTCTTCATGTGCACGGTATTCCAGTGAATAAAGATACGGGATCATTCTGCAGCGCAGATCAATGGCTTCCCGTATGATCGGCGTCATTTCCGTATACATCCATGGCTCTGTCACGGTGTTGTCCGTATTGGTGGAGTGGATCGAAAATCTGGGCATGAATATTCCGTTCTGGACCCAGCGCACAAACAGTTCCGGATCAGGCGCAGGACCATAGAACCCTCCGACATCGCATCCGTTGTTCGCAACACCGGAAAGTCCCATGCCAAGCATCGTCGGGATATTGCTGCGCAGTGTCTCCCAGGAGGTCAGGTTGTCACCTGCCCATACCTGGGCATAACGCTGGATACCGGCATGTCCTGCCCGGCATACACTGAACGGACGGACATCGGGGTCATATGCTTCAATTGCTTCATTTGACAGCCTGCACATCAGGTTTGCCATGACGGAACGAAGATGACCGATCGTACCGCCTGTGCCTTCAAACGATACGACAGAGTCCTGATCTGTCAGGGAATCATATTCACAGTTGTCGTTCCAGATGGAACGGCATCCATACTGCAGCAGGGAAGAAGTGATGTATTCTTTCCAGGATTCCCGTACTGTTTCATTCGTGAAATCAACGAAGAGTCCGGGACCGCCCCACCATGTACCGACTGCCAGTCCTTCGTGACTGCCGGGGGAACCGGCAGGCAGATCCGGGTCTGCTTTGATGAACATGCCTTTTTCCTTCATTTCTTCCAGCAGAGGATGTGACAGCAGGAAACCCGGTTTGATGTTGCAGGAAACGACAATGCCCCGCTGTTTCATGGCACTGAACCATG
The DNA here is from genome assembly GCA_946622165.1 of uncultured Erysipelotrichaceae bacterium. Classification (GTDB taxonomy): domain Bacteria; phylum Bacillota_I; class Bacilli_A; order Erysipelotrichales; family Erysipelotrichaceae; genus Bulleidia. The sequence continues at coordinate 2,589 of CAMOPG010000188.1, read as the reverse complement.
CGGCAGGATCCTTGAACCGTTTCTGATTCCAGGTGAATGTGCATCGTTTGATGCCTTCCTCTGTTTCTGCAGCACAGTATCCTGAAGACAGCTGGAACCCATCGATTGGAATATCTTCTTCTTTCGCTGTGTCGATGAAACGCAGGATCCCCTCATCACAATCCTCCGGGAGCTCCGCGTAGTACATGGAAGAACCCAGATATCCTAAAGCTGCTTTTGGAAGCAGTGCAGACTTGCCGGTCAGGTCTGTATAGCGCCGTATGACGTCATGCATGTCCGGCCCGCTGATCAGGAACAGGTCAATATCTCCGGCATCCGTTGCATATGTGGAATAACGATGCCAGTAATTGCGTTTCTCACGTCCCATGTTGAAGGAACATTCCGCTGTATTGTGGTAGAAATATCCCACGGCCTTTTTTGTTGTTCCGTTCAGACGGATGTAGAAGGGGATATGCTTGTAAAGGGAATCGGTCTTTCCTGCGTTATATCCCATGGCATCTCCCGGAGCCATATTCATATAACTCTCTGCTTTATCCAGTGAACCGGTCTTTTCACCGAAGCCATAGAAATGATCATCTGCTTCGATAGACGAGGTATGCAGTCTGCGGTGATTCGGATCTTCACGCCATCCCAGTTCCGGAATATCCCGATGGATCAGTGTACCGTCTGAATCATAGACAGAGATATAAAACGGTGCTTTATGGATGACTGCTTTCAGATGTTTTCCCTGTATGACTGCTTCTTCAGTACCATCACTCAGTACAGCTTCTGCTGTTTCAATGCGTTTGCGTTCCGGACGCATGAAATCATCTGTTCTTGAATCCCATGCGGTCATGACCAGACTGTAGGACGCTTCATCAAACGTCTCATCAAAGCCTGCCCGGATACGCAGGATATCATCCGTCAGAAACCATATTCTGAATTCAATGCGATCGCAGATGACAGAAAACCAATTGTTTTGTTTGCGGACTGTCTCTGCCTTGTAACAGATCTTCATAGGAATTCCTCCATGATACGATATGTGCCGAAGAAGGCACCGTGATATGCTGTGTCAAAAAATCTGTCTTCATTATAGGATATGTCATCCGGCATGTACAACAAGGCCCAGCTGGACAAAAACAAGACGGGTTCTTACAATAACTCTGAAAGAAGGAATGCATAATGAAATTGATTGGTTGGATTTTTACGGTACTCATCAGTGTACTGATCTGTGCTGTTCTGGAATTGAACCGCAATACCATTATCGGCTGGCTCTTGTTTACAGTGGCTGCATCCGGTATGTTTTTCTGTATCAGAAAACATATGAAGAACTGGAAATGGTGGCAGAAGGGACTCAGTGTGCTTGGCTATCTTGCCGTCTGTCTCTGCATCATTCTTGTCAGCTGGCCGCCGGTCCGCCGTGTTCCTGCTTCAAACAGCAGAAATGCCGCAAAAACGGATGTATATGAAACAGCTGACGGACAGGTACGCGGTGTCGTTCTGGACAGCGGCGTTGAATTGTTTGCCGGCATCCCTTATGCCGCACCTCCTGTCGGAGAACTGCGCTGGAAGAAACCTCAGGATCCTGAGAAATGGGAGGGGATCCTTGAATGTGACGCGTTTGCGCCGATGTCCATGCAGGTACAGAATCTGCCGTTCATCGGTTCCATGGCGCAGATCATTGGATACCATGATTACAGGATCTCTCTGCAGGACAACTACCGGGAGGCAAACTCCGAGGACAGCCTGTATCTGAATATCTGGAAGCCTGCAGGAAATGTTGAAAAAGCGCCTGTAGCAGTCTATATCCATGGCGGGTCCCTGCAGACAGGGCAGCCATGGTACGCAGACTACAGCGGGGAAGGCTTTGCGAAGAACGGCATCATTACAGTTAATATGGGTTACCGCCTGGGTGTATTCGGTTTTCTGGCAACGGAAGAAATGCTGGAGGAGGAAGGAACAGCAGGAAACTTCGGACTGCTCGACCAGATCAAAGCACTTGAATGGGTGAGGGACAATATTGAACAGTTCGGAGGTGATCCGGACAACGTCACATTGATCGGTGAATCCGCAGGTGCCGTATGCGTGGATGCGCTGTGCGTTTCGCCTCTGGCAGAAGGACTGTTCAGAAGAGCGATCCTGGAAAGCTCCACGGTATCCTCTCCTCAGCCGCCGCATTCCTATCGTCTGTTTGATGAAGCACTGGCGTCCGGCAAGGCGCTGATGGAGCGGTACGGCTGTTCTTCCCTGGATGAATTGAGACAGCTGTCAGCGGAAACGATCGTCAATGAACAGGATTCCCAGCATCATATCACCATTGACGGATATGTCCTGCCGGATACGCCGTATCAGCTGAGAAAGCAGGGGATCCATAACGAAGAAGCCGTGCTGCATGGCTTCAACAAAGAAGAGAGCGGTCCGTTCATCATCTTCTCGCATGCAAAGCTGAAGGACTACGAAGAACGTATCCGCAGATGGTTCGGTGAATACGCTGATGAAGTACTGGAACTGTATCATCCGGAAACGGACGAAGAAGCGGATGAATACTGGGCAAGGATCTATCATTTTGGCAAGAGTACCACGCCTGACCGACCGGATCAGACGTGGGTG
>CAMOPG010000187.1:0-3728 GCA_946622165.1 uncultured Erysipelotrichaceae bacterium | reverse complement strand
CCATCTCACCGCACATACCGCACCACTTGCCGTTCTTGTGTGCGCCATCGATCGTCATCTTGATGAGACGGAGGATGGACGGGTTCAGCGGCTGATACAGATAGGATACAGGTTCGCTCATACGGTCAGCAGCCATGGAGTACTGGATCAGGTCGTTTGTGCCGATTGAGAAGAAGTCTGCATACTTGGACAGCTGGTCAGCCAGAACTGCAGCAGCAGGGATCTCGATCATGCATCCGACTTCAACGTCATCACCGACTTTGACGCCTTCAGCGATCAGTTCAGCACGTGCATCTTCATAGCACTGTTTTGCTTCTTTGAATTCACCGACTGTAGCGATCATCGGGAACATGATGCAGAGCTTGCCGAATGCGGAAGCACGGAGCAGAGCTCTCAGCTGTGTGCGGAAGATATCCTTGCGGATGAGGCAGAAACGAACAGCACGTACGCCGAGGAACGGGTTCATTTCTTCTTCGAACTGATAGTACTTCAGTTTCTTGTCGCCGCCGATATCCAGTGTACGGATAACAACAGGCTTGCCGTTCATGCCTTCCAGAACCTGCTTGTATGCAGCAAACTGTGTATCTTCATCCGGGAAGTCATCTTCGCTCTTCATATACAGGAATTCTGTACGGAACAGACCAACGCCTTCACCGCCGTTTTCCAGAACGCCTTCAACGTCTGCAGGAGAACCGATATTGCCGACCAGCAGTACTTTGTGTCCGTCTGTGGATACGGAAGGCTGATCCTTCATAGCCTTGAGAGCTTCCTTTTCCTTCTGGTATTCTTCGCCTCTCTTTTCGAATTCAGCAACCTGTTCCGGTGTCGGATTCAGAATGACTGTTCCATCCAGAGCATCAAGGATAACAGGATCGCCGTCTTTTGCTTCGTCGAGGATTCCCTTGACACCGACAACAGCCGGGATCTCAAGAGATCTTGCCATGATCGCACTGTGGCTTGTTCTGCCGCCGATCTCTGTAGCAAAACCTTTTGCGAATTCTTTGTTCAGGGAACCGGTATCGGAAGGTGTCAGATCCTTTGCAACGATAACGACAGGTTCATCGAGTGTAGCAAGATTCGGAATTTCCTTACCGCAGAGGTTGCACTTCAGACGGAATGTGACGTCCTTAATGTCAGCTGCTCTTTCTCTCATGTAAGCATCTTCCATTGATTCAAAGATCATGACCATCATGTTTGCGACCTGTTCGGTAGCAAATTCAGCATTGACTCTGTCATTCTTGATCATTTCTTCGATCTGACCGCGGAGTTCCGGGTCATTTGCCATCATCAGATGTGCATCGAATACAGCCAGTTCTTCAGCTTTCAGACTCTTGGAAGCAACTTCCTTGATCTTCTCAACGTCTGCTACAGTTTTTGTGAAAGCAGCATCCAGTTTTTTGAGTTCTTCTTCCGGTTCAGCGTCTTTTCTGACGATCTCAAGAACCGGCTGCTGTAGTTTGTAGACCTTCGCGATAGCAACACCTGATGAAGCAGCAATACCTTTCAGCATTTTCAATCCTCCTTGTTATACTGATCGATGATATTTTTAACATCGCTTATGCTCTTCAGTGCCATGACCTGACTGTCGTCGACTGCAATGTTGAAATGTTTCTCAACCGACATCACAAAATCCACCACATCATATGAATCCATTCCTAATTCTGCAAATGAAGCTGTCATGTCGGAACCTTCCAGTTCCGGCTTGAAATCTTTCAGTAATTGTACCAGTTCAGACAGTTGATCCATGAGCACTCCCTGTATTTATACTATCATCATTCACTATTCTAAGCAATCAACGAATTGCCTCATCAGCGCCGGATAAAATTCATGCTGTTTATAAGGTCTTCCGGCAGAATTCTTTACAGAATGTCAATTATGCTGTATGAATGCATGAGATCTCTGAGGAATCAGCAGCTTGTCCGTTCTTTCAGAAATATAAATGAAACGATGCCTGCGTACAGACAATCATTCAGTCTGCATGCAGGCACCGTTTCTTCCGCTCTTTCTGCCGTATATGGTCTTTGTTTAAAGGTTCAGGCTTTCTACAAACTGCCTGATCGCATCTGTCTTCAGACGGTAGTACGTACTTCTTGAGAAATACTCTTCATACCATTTATGAGCGCTTTCCTCAAGATACTCCTTGCGGATGATCAGCTGGGTCGTCCGATCGCACTCAAGCAGACAGCGGTCGACATAATAGACCATTTTTGCGTCATCTGCATAAGTGCTGTCCGGTTCGCTGATCATGTCGGAGCTGCGTTCCAGGTCCATCCTGTTTTTCGCTATCTGATATGTCCTTCCGACATATCCTGCGATCAGTTCGTACTGTTCCTTTGTGAAGTCCTTAACGGCTGCGGATGTTTTTTTGTTTGACATCATTCGTTTCCTCCCAAGCGCAGTATTGCATACGCGTATACAGGAAAAAACACAACTCCGGTACCACCCGAGAAAATGGCATCATATTCGCGCAGCACCGAAAAAAATGACGGACCGTCAGTCAGCCCTTGCGAATCAGATCGAGTTTCAGTATCATTATTCAGTAACCTCGGAATGAGCGGGGTTGGAAGCAGAGGTATTCATGCACGTTAAATATCAGTCATCACTTTCATTGAAGAGGATCATCATTTCACTGTGTGTTTTCTGTATGATCCCGGTGGTATACAGGCTGGTCCTGATGGTTGCCGGCAACGAAACTGCAGCGATGACGTTCACCCTGAATCTGACAGGACTGATACTGATCATATATGACTGGAACCTGTTCGGGATCCATTACAACCGGGCCAAGGCTAACCCGAAGGATGCGCTGATCTATACGATCGTCGGGACGATCATAATCGCGATTCTGACATGGATCAATCAGGCATTTCTGAAAGGATACATCCCTCTGCCTGATGCGGCCACGGTGAACAATTATCTGTTCTCCGCACCTGCCGTACTGCTGGCTTATTCTGTTGTCCTGGGATTCATCGTCAACATCAGCTTCAAATGTCTGACGGACCACTTGGATATACGTGACCGGGAGGCATTGATCATCCTTGCGTCGGGGTTCCTGTTCGGGATCCTGTATACGGCGGTCTTTGTGCCGTTCGGTGATCTGGGGCTGCTGGTCAGGACATACCTGTACAACGTACTGCTGATCTGCACGATGTCCTATCTGTACAACCAGTCTCATTCATTTATTCCCGGCATCATATCATTTACGATCATAATGCTGCTGCTCCAGTACATGACGATCTTCGCTTAAAAAAAGGCGCTTCATCAATCAGCGATGAAGCGCTTTTATACTGACCTCCTGCGGCAGTGTATATGACCCGTTTCTGTATTCCGTCATATAAACAGCACAGTTGCCGATATACGTTGACCACCAGCTCCCCTTTGACTCGGGCATCAGATATTCCAGAGCCCCTTTCATGGCGATCGCGTGTGTCGATATCAGTACGTTCTCAGATGGCGTGCATATCTCAGCCAGCTCATCCAGGAATGCACCCAGACGAGCAGTGACGGAGGCAAGACTCTCCATGCCTTCCGGAGCAGGATTATGCACAAAGTCGCGGAAGAATTCGATGATCTCCGGTGCCGGTGATGTCAGCGAGCTGCCTTCATACGGACCGTAATCCATTTCGAGCAGCCGTTCATCTCTCATAACAGCGTGCCCGGGTGCAGCGAGCTCCGCTGTCTGGACAGCTCTCGACAGCGGACTGGAATAGACCCTGTCAAAAGCGATCCCG
>CAMOPG010000186.1:0-3786 GCA_946622165.1 uncultured Erysipelotrichaceae bacterium | reverse complement strand
ATATGACTCAAATAGAATAGACTGTCAGGTCTTCATCTTCGCAGCTGTCGATCAGCTCCTGAGGACCGACGATACAGTACACCGCATCCTCATACATTCTGTTCAGGATATCTCCTGCTTCAGAAAGATCTTCCATGCTTGTTTTCAGCAGCTGTTCCCTGAGCTCTGCGATCTTTTCAGGCGTCAGATTCGTGAAGATCCTTCCATCTGATACTCTGATCTTTGCACTCGGTGACAGCAGAGGATCCATGGTGTTCAGTGCACCGATGACATAAGATGTCAGGTCCTGATCACTCTCGGCAAACTGTTTCAGATAATCACCGCATCCGCGGAATATCTTCAGTGAATTCGCGGGATTCGGATCCCTGTAGGATGAACATGTGATCAGTCCGGAATATCCCGGTGTAAAGGATGTTCCGTAAGCACCGTTTTTGACACGCACTTCATTCCAGAGATAACCGTATGTCAGGATCTGTGAAGCTGTACGGTATATTCCGCGGTAATCATCCCCTGCATTCTGCAGAGCACCAGCCATGGCGGAATAACCTACCTGGGAAGGGATCAGGATCGCTTCGTTCCCTGTTTCCAGTCGCGGATAATGCACGACTGAACGGTGTGCTTCGGAATACGGGAGTTCCATGATCAGCTCTTTTGCTGTATCGAGGCCTTCTCTTCCGGTACATGATATCGTCAGCCTTGCCCTTGAGAACAGCACTTCACGGTACAGCTCGAACTCATTGATCATTTCATTGATCCGCTCATCAAAGTGATCAGCGAAATCGTTGATGAATCTGCTGTATGTATAACCGCTGAGTGCTTCCCTTGCGGCACCGTCTGCCGTAATGTGCGCGCCGGCACGCAGACCTGCCAGTGCCTGACCGTTTGCGATCATAGCCTGGCGCATATATTCCTGTTCCTGCTTCAGCAAGGGCAGGATCATATTCTTATCAAAGACGGTTTTCTGCAGAACTTCCAGGATCAGTTCTTTTGCCTGTTCCAGATTCTTTTCCAGAACGGAACAGAACACATTGAATACAGGCAGACATGCCGTAGTGTCAGCAGGTGCTCTGAATACATCAGCCGAGAATCCAAGCGCACCGAGATCTCTTCTGATCCGTGACTGCAGCTGCTGGACTGAATAGTTCTCTGTCGGCAGACTGCGGAACAGTCCCGCAAAGAAATTGACAGCCGGAAGCTCATTGATCTTGACGCCCGCAAGCGAGAAGTAGAGATTCAGATACACGATTCCGGAGCGTTCCGCCGGATAACTCAGGATCTGTGCGCCATGATACTCCGTGATCTTTTCAGGCGTCAGTTCATGGAAATCAGTATCGATATCCTCCAGTTTCAGTGAAGGAAGCGTCGCCTTCTGTTCCGGTGTATCTTCCGTATTCTGCCATTCATCAAGCACGAGATTTTCACGCACCAGACGGTTTATGGTTTCTTCATCCCATGTTTCAGCAGCACGTTCCAGTTTTTCGGCTTCTTTCTGTGCACGCTTTTCCGCCAATGAAGGATCCGGTACTGCTGTTACCCTGACCTGATGTTCTTCATCAAGCAGGAAATCACTGAGCAGCTGTTCAAAATAGCCTTCCTTCAGTTTTTCCCTGAGCTCATCAAACACATAATTGGCATTGAGATACAGCATCGGGTCTCCGTCATACAGCCAGGAATTCAAGGCGGATGACGCATAGATCAGACCTGCCGGTTCTCTTGGTTCCAGATACTGGAACTGCAGCTGGTTCAAGGACGCAAGGATCTCTTCATGGTCCAGCCCATTTTCAACTGTCTTTCTTGCAATATCAATGACTGCCTGAACAGCCTGATCTGCTTTTTCTTCATCTGTGTTCCGTATGACAAGGACTGCCCAGGGCTGCTGGATCCCGTCATACAGTTCAAGTTCAACATCCTGTCCGAGTCCTGCATCGATGACTGCCTTTTTGAAGGGCGATTCATTCGTGCCGACCAGGATCTGGGACAGTACGCTCCATGCGGCATTCTGCTGGAGATCATCATATCTGCTGATGATCTTTGCCAATGCAACATGAACCATGTTTTCCTGACCCTCATCTTCTCCGACCTCATACGGGATCACGGAAGAACATGCCTTCACCGGTTCCTGAAGCCTGATCGGAGGTGCCGGATCGATCCTGTCGTATTTTGACAGATATTCTTCATCAATGAATGCAAGCATTTCATCGATATCCACACTGCCATCCAGAATGATCCTGCTGTTGGACGGATGATAATATTTCCTGTGCGTTTCCAGGAACTGCTCATACGTCAGGTCAGTGATGCATTCAGGGTCGCCTCCGGAAACATACTGATAGCAGTTATCCGGATACAGCAGTCTGTTCAGTTCATTCACAATGACTGTGTCAACAGAAGAGAAGGATCCCTTCATTTCACTGTGTACGACACCTTTATACGCAGGCGCATCCTTCGGATCACGGATCTCATAATGCCATCCTTCCTGGCGGAAGATATTCGGCTCCTGATAGATCCTGGGACGGAATACCGCGTCCAGGTAGACAGAAGTCAGGTTCATAAAATCCTTCCTGTTTCTGGATGAGACAGGATACATTGTTTTGTCCGGATATGTCATTGCGTTCAGGAACGTCTGCATACTGCTTTTCAGCAGATCGACAAACGGTTCCCTGACAGGGTATTTCTCAGATCCGTTGAGTACGGAATGTTCGAGTATATGAAAAACTCCGGTGTCATCAGTCGGTGTGGTCTGAAATGTGATCGCAAATGTCATGTTTTGATCTTCGCGTTCAAGCCACAGCAGCCTGGCACCTGATTTTTCATGTTCCATTTCATACAGGACCCCGCCGCAATCAGGGACTCCACGGATCCGTCCGACCCGGAAGCCGTGAATCAGCTCATTGACCTGCATCAGAATTCAAGTTCGACAGGAGCAGCTGTAAAGCTGGAAATCACTGCTTTTCCTTCCTCAAAGCAGAACACTGCTGTATTGCCGTCACCTGCCTGGTACATTCTCTTAAGGCTCGGATAATCTTCCAGCATGGATTCCTGCGCTTCGATCCTCTCATCCAGTACAAGTCTGCCGCATACGCGGATCCATGTACCGTCTTTTCCCATTGCAGAGATCTCTGCCTTCGGATTGGCAAGCAGCTGCTTTGCGCAGTCCTTTTTCAGTCCTGTCTGAATATACAGTTTTCCTTCAAAAATATGTGCCGTGCCAAACGGTCTGACGCGAGGCTGATCCCCGTCAACCGTCGCCAGATAATAGGTACCCGCATTTTTCAGGTACTCGCAAACACGTTCCAGATTACTCATTTTCAAGTCCTCAACTTTCATTAATATATTACCTCAAACTGCCCGTTCCTGCATTGAACAGGCACTCAAAAACGCGCTGTCCATCATCATTTTTCAGCCCTGTCTGAAAAAGAACAGTCGATCTGTCAACTGTTCTGAATCTTTTTCACTGATCACCGCAGTGTCTCAAGGAATGCCTTCATCGTGTCTTCCGAAACATCACCGAAATATGTATATTCGATTCCTTCGTAGGAAAGATATGCTGTTGTGATATGGTCAATGCCCGGATTGGGTGCTTCCCAAAGGGCAGGACCCATACCCGCCATGGATACATTGCGTGTCGATACGATCATCGCATCCGCATCGATCCCGGAAATGTGATAGATCTCTGTTGATTCATTTTCTGAATAATGATGCGGCTCCTGTACATTGATCTCCGTGCCGATCACTAGACCCGCTGCTTCTGCCGTATCAGCGTCTGTCACCATACGGATCTGCAGTGCG
>CAMOPG010000185.1:0-3848 GCA_946622165.1 uncultured Erysipelotrichaceae bacterium | reverse complement strand
ACAGCGATCCCGAACCTGTTTGCTGCAGGTGAAGTAACAGGCGGCGTGCATGGCGCAAACCGTCTGGGCGGAAACGCAGTTGCTGACTTCGTGGTATTCGGACGTCTTGCAGGTGAAGCTGCTGCGGCAAACGCTGAATAATTTTCAGAAACATTCGTACCAAGGGATTCCCGCAGGGGAATCCTTTCTTTTTCGTAAGTCTAATCGGTGATATGATGGGGACATGAAAAAACTCAGTGACTCATGGGTGATGAAGGCTGTCATTCCGTATCTGATCCTGCTGGTTGCCATTATTTCAGCTGCGTTCGGGATCATCTCGGCCATACAGCTGGAGCGGATCACGGAACAGGTCGATCAAAGCATTACTGAAACAGGCTCGTATCTAGCGTCCGGTCCTATGATCGTTGATGCGCTGGAAAAAGGATACGCAGATGAAGAACTGATAAAATATCTTGATGAAATCGTCCGTGCCAACGAATATGTGGACTATCTGGTTCTCGCAGATAATCATGCGATCCGTATCTATCATCCGAATCATGAAATGATCGGCGCCAAATTCAACGGCGGAGATGAGCAGGCCATTCTGGAGGGCTCAGAACCATATATCTCAGAACATATGGGAACGTTCGAGATCCAGCGACGCTACTTCCAGGCTGTTTATGATGATGAAGACAGTCAGATCGGCTTCGTGATGACCAGCTGTTATATCAGCTCCATCCAGGCAATGCGCAGGGAAGCGATCACAAGCACTGCGGTATTCTTTGCCGTATCGCTGCTGCTGGTGCTGGCTGCCGCACTGTTCATATTGCTGCGTGTACGAAGGGTCCTGTTCGGTTATGAACCCTATCAGATGGCGGAAATGTTCCATCGCAGAGAAGAGGTGCTCGGTACCTTGAAAGAAGGACTGATCCTTGTCAACGGCGCATGGGATATCCAGTACTACAGTCCCTCTGCAGCTGAACTGATCAGAGCGGACGGACAGAATGAAAAAGCGATCAGGGAATTCCTGGATCAGGTGATCCGTCCGATGATCAGAAGGGATTCCGACAGGATCCACAACAAGGAAATCAGCTTAAGAGATTCAGTTGTCCTGGTGGATGTCATTCCGGTCCATGAGAATGAACGGTATACGGGCAGTCTGATACTGCTCAATGACCGCACTGAGACCATGCGCATGGCTGAGGAACTGACAGGCGTCAAGCATATCGTTGAAGCCCTCAGATCCACAACACATGAGCAGAAGAACAAGCTTCATGTGATCCTCGGTCTGCTGCAGATCGGCGAAACACAGAAAGCGGAAGAATACATTGCGCATATTACCGAAGAACGTGAAACGGACAGCAGGATCCTGTCAGCTGTAGAAGACCGTACCGCAGCAGCGCTGCTGCTCGGGAAGAAAAGCAGGGCGAAGGAACTCGGGATCCACTTTGACCTGATGAAGGGCAGTCATCTTGCGGCAGACAACGGCTATCTCACGACGGAGGAGCTGATCACTGTCATCGGCAACCTTCTGGAAAACGCTTATGAAGCGCTGGAAAAACAGACCGGGGAACGCAGTGTCGCATTGTATATCAACGATGAAAACGATGCGCTGCTGATCGCCTGTGATGATAACGGAACCGGCATGAGTGAAGAAACCAGACAGAACATCCTGCATGGAAAATATACGACCAAAGGAGAAGGACACGGTACGGGACTCGTACTGGTGCGGCAGATCCTTGAGAAATGTCACGGCAGTCTGGAGATCGAAACCGAAGAAGGCGAAGGAAGCAGCTTTACCGTGACCGTTACCGAGAAAATATCGCAGAGGAGTACATTATGACCAGAATGATCAATGTTGTGATCGTGGAAGATGATCCGATGGTTGCGGAGATCAACCGCAAATATGCTGAAATGACCGAGGATGTCATTGTGCGCAAAGTGTGTACGGGACCGCAGGAAGCGCTGGCGCTTTTGAAGGAACAGCCGGTGGATCTGCTGATCGTGGACGAGTACATGCCGGATATGAACGGGCTGGATCTGCTTGAAAAGGTCAAGCAGGCAGGATATCGGTGCGGCTCGATCATGGTGACGGCCGCCAATGACAGAGCAACCGTAGAACACGCTTTGAAACTCGGCGTGACCGATTATCTGGTAAAGCCGTTTACATATGAGCGCTTTTCCCAGGCTATGGAGAGATTCCGCCGCAGATATGACCTGCTGAATACAGAGGAAAGCCTTACCCAGAAACAGATCGATACACTGATCGCTGCTGATCAGAGCAGACAGGAAGAGTACACAAAGGGCATCAATACGGAAACACTCAGAAAACTCGAGGAATATCTCATCCGCATCGGACCTGACTCTATGTCGAGTGACGAGATCGCCCAGGCTACCGGCTTCTCCAATGTTACGGTCAGAAGATATATGAATTATCTGGTCGAGAAGGGCAAGGCTGAATGCGTGACGGATTATAAAACAGGCGGCAGACCGCGTCTGCACTACAAGGCTTTGTAATATAATATAATTGATATTCAAAAAGCATATATAACCAGCAGGAGAGGAAAATTATGGCAAAAGATTTCAATTCATTATCATTGGAGCTTCACGAAAAGAACCACGGAAAAATAGAAGTTGTTTCAAAAGCCGTCGTTAAGACCAGAGATGATCTGTCTACGGTATATACGCCCGGTGTTGCAGAACCATGCAGAAAGATCGCTGCAAACCCTGAAGATGTATACAGGTATACAGCAAAACGGAATCTGGTCGCTGTCGTCACGGACGGCACGGCAGTGCTGGGACTCGGTGATATCGGACCGAAAGCAGGCATGCCGGTCATGGAAGGCAAATGCGTTCTGTTCAAACAGTTTGCGGATGTGGATGCGTTCCCGATCTGTCTGGATACGAAGGATGTTGACGAGATCGTCGAAACGATCTGCCGCATCGCACCGACATTCGGCGGGATCAATCTGGAAGACATCAGTGCACCCAGGTGCTTTGAGATCGAAGAAAAACTGAAGGAACGCCTGGATATCCCTGTATTCCATGATGACCAGCACGGTACGGCGATCGTACTGCTTGCAGCACTGATCAATGCACTGAAGGTCGTCAATAAGAAAGCAGAAGACATCAGAGTCGTTATCTCAGGCGCCGGATCCGCCGGCACGGCGATCGGAAAGCTGCTCCTGAGATACGGGATCAGACATCTGACATTCTGCGACAGATACGGGATCCTGAGCAGACGCACCGCAGCCAACGATGCGCAGCTTGCACTGTGTGATGTCACGAATCTGGAAGATAAGGACGGAACGATCGCAGATGCGCTCTGCGGGGCAGACGTGTTTATCGGCGTATCAGCACCCGGTATCGTAACGGAAGAAATGATCCGTTCCATGGCAAAAGACGCGATCGTATTCCCGATGGCAAATCCGACGCCGGAGATCATGCCTGAAGCCGCAAAAGCAGGCGGTGCAAGGATCATCGGCACTGGCAGATCCGACTATCCCAACCAGATCAACAACGTGCTCGTATTCCCCGGCATCTTCAGAGGTGCGCTGGATGTCAGAGCAGAAGGGATAACGGAAAACATGAAGCTGTCCGCAGCCAGGGCGATCGCTTCCCTGATCCCTGATGAAGAACTGAATGAGGAAAATATCATTCCGGATGTATTTGATCCCCGTGTCGCTCCGGCAGTCGCCAGAGAGGTCGCGGAAGAGGCAAGACGCGCCGGTATCGCACATGCATAAACTGAAAAGCAGCCAGCCCGGCTGCTTTTTACATGGTATGGATCTGTACGATGGCAGCGGCGATCCCTCCGTCATGGGATATGCTGACATCGATCTCCGGATGATCTTTGACATAGGGTCTTC
>CAMOPG010000184.1:0-3867 GCA_946622165.1 uncultured Erysipelotrichaceae bacterium | reverse complement strand
GCCGGTTATTTTGTTATGCTGTTTGGAAAGCCATGAGGTTTTTATAATCGTGGTACCAGAGCAGTCCTTCCAGGATGGTGGTGACTGTCCAGCTGATCGGGAAACAGATATAGATCATTTCCAGTGTGTGATGCATCGGGAAGACCGTCCATAACCAGAGCAGGCGTACACCGCATATTCCGATCATCATGATCACGGTAGGCATTGTGGAATTGCCCATACCTCTGACTGCATTGACGAATACATCCAGGGATGCATTCAGCATCAGCCAGAATGCAACATATTTCAGACGAACGATACCGGCTTCAATGACTGCGGGGTCGTCCGTGTAGAGGCTGAGCAGTGCATTGCCGTTGAACCGCGCGAGTGAACTGAGCAGGAATGCAGAGCTCATACTCAGCAGCAGTGTCATTTTCACGATCTTCAGCATATTGTCATAACGCTTCGCACCCATGCTCTGTGAGACGAATGTAATGGAAGCCTGGGAAAATGCGCCCATTCCGATGTAAACAAAATTCTCGATATTTGCTGCAGCGGAGTTGCCTGCAACGATCACGGATGAATTAAATGAATTCAAAGAAGACTGTACGACGACATTTGATATGGAAAACATCATGCCGGATATGCCTGCTGGTATACCGATACGCAGGATCTCTTTGACAAGTGCCATTTCCGGTTTCAGATGGGAAAGCATCAGTCTGGTCGCATCATCCTCATGCATCAGCACGTAAGTTACCATAAATGCCGCAAGCAGCTGTGAAATAACAGTGGCGATCGCAACACCTGCGGTACTCATATGGAATGCAATCACAAAGATCAGATTGAGAATGACATTCACAACGCCGCTGATCGCGAGGAATACAAGCGGACGTTTTGTATCTCCTTTGGAACGGAGTATGACGGCACCGAAATTGTATGTCAGCATCGGCAGTGATCCAAGGAAGTAGATGCGCATATAACGTTCACTCAGATCAATGATGGATGCCGGTGTATTCATGAGCTCCAGCAAAGGTCTGGAAGCGAATGAACCGGCTGTCATCAGAAACAGACCGCCGGCAAACGCAATGCAGTAAGCCGTATGCACCGTTTTCGACAGATTTGCCTCATCATGCGCGCCGATATATCTGGCAGTCAGAACGTTTGTGCCGATGCTCAGTCCGTTGAACAGGGATGTCAGAAGGAAGATCAATGATCCGGTCGCACCGACGCCTGCCAATGCCTGCTGCCCGGCAAACTTGCCGACTACGATCGTGTCCGCCGCATTGAAGCACATCTGCAGTGCTGTCGCCAGCATCAGCGGTACGGCAAACATGATCATGTTGTAAAGCAAGGGTCCGTTTACGAGATCGGGTGTCTGTTTAGACTGCATAGGCATCATCTCCGTTAATAAAAAGAGTTTATTACGATTGTGTATGCGTTTCAAGCACATCGCATTTCCGGCGGGCGGATGTTTGTTACAATAGGAACATGGTCAATGAAGAACGCATGTACCTGGAAAAAGCGCTTCGTACGATCGAAGTGTGGATACCGGGTGCTTTGGAACAATGGATGCCGGAATATGAAAAAGACCGGACACTATACAGAGTGGAAGACAAAGACGGATATGTCAGCGTCATATTCACGATCAGGGAAAACGGACTCAGACGGCCGGTCCAGCTGGTATTTGAAGGGGATACGATCGTTGCGGACTGCGCCGCGTATCTTCTCAGCATGAGTGAACTGAGGGACAGCAGCGTCTGTGCTGCTTTGGAAGAAGAAAGTGATTGGCTGTATTGGGAAACAGAGATCCTGAAAGCAGAGACAGGCAGTGAAGAAACTGCGGAGCTGCTGGTGTATACGAATGCATATACGACAAAAGCATACCGCAGACAGGGATTGTTCCGCCGCATGATCAGCGGAATGGAGTCCTATGCCGTACAGTCAAAAGAATCAGTCAGTCTTTACTCAGTGATCTCACTGGATCCGGATATCGCATGCTACGGTCCGGATAAGATCGATGTTCCGTATATTTACAGCATGAAGGATGAACCGGTACGGCTTCTGAATACCCGGATCATCAAAAAGGTCGGCTTTGAACCACTAAAGCTTGAAACTGATGAACCTGTGGAGGATGGCTCAATTCTCTGGTTTGCAGTGAGAAAGGCAACATATATCACGTATCAGGAGGCTTTTGATTATGTTTGATGCACTTTATCAGCCATACGCCAGCAACCGTTATTGTGTTACCGCAAGAAACGGTATGGTCGCAACAGGCTCAAATCTTGCCAGTGCTGCAGGACTTGAAGTACTGATGAAAGGCGGCAATGCAGTCGACGCGGCTGTCGCAACAGCGGCAGCTCTGACAGTCGTTGAACCGACTGCCAATGGTCTGGGGGCAGATTCATTCGCACTTGTATGGATGAAAGACAGATTGTACGGACTGAATTCATCCGGTTATGCACCGAAAGGGATCAGCCTTGAGGCGGTGCTGAAAAACAATCCGGAAGGAAAAATGCCGACACATGGCTGGACGCCGGTCATGGTGCCGGGCGCTGTCAAAGCATGGCCGACACTGGTCAGCAGGTTCGGAAAGCTTTCTCTGAAAGAAGACCTGGCACCGGCGATCAGATATGCTGAAGAGGGATATCCTATCGGACCGATGCTCGGAAAAATGTGGGAGCGCTCGGTCAATATATTCCATCAGAGATTTGACGGAAAGCCCGAGTTTGATGAATGGTTCAGAACATTTACGAACAACGGGGAATCCTGGCATTTCGGGGATATCGTCAGACTCCCGAATCATGCAAGAACATTGCGGCTGATCGCAGAAACAAATGCGGATGCTTTCTATAAAGGAGAGATCGCAGAACAGCTTGTCAGACAGTCAGAACGTGACGGCGGTTATTTTCAGCTGAGCGACCTGGCAGGATATGAATCAAAATGGGTAGATCCGATCTCTGTGAATTACAGAGGATATGATGTATGGGAGATCCCGCCCAACGGTCAGGGAATCGTTGCCCTGATGGCACTCAATATACTGAAGGAATTTGAATTCCCGCAGAAAGACTGCGTTGATACGTATCATAAACAGATGGAAGCGATGAAGATCGCATTTGCGGATGGCATGCACTATGTGACGGATCCTGACCGTATGTCTGTTGATTATCGTGAATTCCTGAAACCGGAATACGGAGCACGCAGAGCAAAAGAGATCACGGATACTGCAGGCCTGCCGACATTTGCGGAACCTCCGAAGAGCGGTACGGTATATATGTGCACGGCAGACGGGGAAGGCAACATGGTATCGCTGATCCAGTCCAATTATATGGGATTCGGTTCCGGCATCGTTCTGGAAGGCTATGGAGTCGGCCTGCAGAACAGAGGTGCTGATTTCTCTCTGGATCCTGCTGCGGCGAACGTGCTCGCACCAGGCAAGAGATCCTATCATACGATCATCCCGGGTTTCCTCACCAAAGACGGCAAAGCAGTCGGTCCGTTCGGTGTCATGGGCGGATATATGCAGCCCCAGGGACATGTTCAGGTCGTTATGAACACGGTTGATTTCAACCTGAATCCGCAGATGGCTCTGGACGCACCGAGATGGCAGTGGACGAAGGAAAAGAACATTACAGTTGAATCATCATTCGATAATCAGATCGCCCAGCAGCTTGCCGCAAGGGGACATAATATTACTGTTGCACTGAACAGCAGTCCCTTCGGCAGAGGTCAGTTTATCCGCAGGCTGGATAACGGCACGCTTGTCGGCGGTACGGAAAGCAGGACAGATTCCAATATTGCCTGCTTCTGAGCGCGAATATCCAAAGAGGAGGCATAAGGGAGGCACTTCGCAAGGAAGTGCCTCCCTTCTTCAAAAGCAGGATGATTGAC
>CAMOPG010000183.1:0-3939 GCA_946622165.1 uncultured Erysipelotrichaceae bacterium | reverse complement strand
AATACCGATTCACCCGATATCTTCTATCGTGTCTGGTACACGGAAGACGAAACAGAACCGGCTGACCTGCCGCATACAGCAGAAGAGCTGCTGGCTTCCGAAGAAACACAGAAATATCACAGCCAGTTCAAGGTGATGTCCCCTTATTTCGGAAACAGCACGATGTGGCTTGCCGCATACGCCCGTAAGGACGGCTGGCAGGATTCAGATCTGCTGATCGCAAGACTCCGTGTCCGCAACAACTCATTTGAAGATGAGATCTGGGATGAAGAATACAGACAGTACATTATTGACAACGGTCTGACACCGGCTGATCTGAAAAATACGCTGCATGTCTTCGGTATTCCGGAAGAAGTTCCTTATACAGGAGATAAGATCATATTCGATAACATCCGTGTCTGGTACGGAACGCATCAGCTCGGCGAAGGAATGGATTACAAAGTCACTTATGCAAACAACATCAATCCTGCCCTTGCTGCGGCAAAGAAGGCTCCGACTGTTACGATCACAGGACTTGGGGAATATACAAAGTCATACAAACAGACATTCTCTATCGGCAAGATGCCGATAGACAGAGTCAGGGAGTTTGACACTGACCTGTCTGTCACAACAACGACGCCGGCATTCATAACAACAGCTTCAACAAAATCCGTTGTTCCGAAGATCACTGCTGCACTCATCTCCCGCAGCGGCAAAAAGGCAGCCCTGAAAGCAGGTACCGATTACACGATCCTCTATTATCCGATGAACGGTACGGACGATTCGCATCCGGGGTATTGGGAACATTACGGAGACCCGGTCAGCCAGATCCCGGCAGACCATAACGGAAACTACCGTGCTGTCCTCGTTCCGAAAGAAACAAGTCAGAAGATCGCCGGTTTCGAAATGGACTCGGAAAGTGAAGTGTTCCAGGAATACTGCATGGGAATGCCGATGATCCAGGTGTTCTTCGATGATGGTACAAGGCCATACCTTAGTCTGAACAAAGCATCGCTGACGAATGCGAAGCTTCTGAACAATCTGAAGCTTGAATACCATGGAGGATATGATCCTTATGAGATCATCCGACTGTTCAAAGAAGGAACGATCCAGGTCAAGATCGGCAAACAGGTCCTGACGCCCGCAATATTCGGCTATGATGAGACTCCGGCTCAGGATGGCGATTACGTGATCATGGTCCCGGATGATCTGAGAGCAGGCAAGAATACACTGGAGCTGTTCGGTCAGGAAGAAGATACGGTGTCCGAGAACTTCCGGGTCTGCGGATCCAAAGCGATCACCTTCACGATCGCTCCGATCTTGAACATCTCTTCCAAAACAGCATCCATTTCCGGCATGAAGACCAGTGTTGAGCTGAACGAGCACAATTATTTCCAGCTGTTCAATGAATACATGGACGATGAAGGAAATTGGAAATGGGAACCTGATCTCAGCAAGCTTTCCGTTGATGGAAACGCATCATCCATCCAGCTGAAAGATAAGAGCGGAAACGTGATCGACCCGGATGACTACGAGATCTTCGTCGACAACTACAACGGCAGGCTCGGTTCCTTCAAGATCACATTTGCCGGAAGACCTGAACGTGGCTATACCGGACAGATCACACAGACGATCAAGATCGTTTCCGCTGATCTGGCTTCACTGAATAACGCAGGGAAACTGCATGTCTCCTTACGTGATGCCGAAGATAATAAAGTCCAGTACTCTTCCAGCGGCGCAAAGCCGGAGCTCCGGGTCATCGTTGAGATGCCATGGAATCCTGAACATGAGCTTACGGAAGGCAAAGACTATACTGTCACCTACACAAACAACAAAACAGTCGGTGCACAGGCTTCCGCAACGATCACCGGAAAAGGCTTCTACAAAGGCAAGCTGCAGAACGCTGTGACATTTACGGTCGTTCCTGCTGATGTCGGACAGCTCTATGAATGGAGATGCCCGCTGACTGCAGCAGCAGCTGATGTGGTATACAACGCAAAAGGCAAAGCAAATTACTTCAAATCAGTTCCTGTTATCTACGACAACGGCAAAGCACTGAAGAACGGGAAAGATTACAAGATACTTGAAACACGCTACTGGTATGGAGAAGACTGGTTCGATGAAGACGGCGTGATTCGTCATTCCAAGGATGAACCGATCCCTGACGGCGCAGATGTACCGCTCGGTGCCGTCATCCATGTCGGTGCGAGAGTTGAGATGCTGAATCCGAACTATATCTTCACCTATGAAGATGAACGCGATTCAATGATCCATATGAACTACCGTATGGTCTCCAAGGCAAAGAAGATCGCTTCAGCCAAGGTCAAGGTCAATGACGGTAAAGCTGTCTATCTCGGCAATGACTGGAATATCGTTCCGCCGGTCACCGTTACCCTCGGAAAGACTGTTCTGACGGAAGATGATTACGAGATCATCGATATCCGCAACAACTGGCTGATCGGCACGGCATCCATGACGATCCGCGGCAAGGGCGAATACTGGGGCACAAAGAAGATCACCTTCAAGATCACCAAAACACCGCTTCAGTAAGTCTTACTGTACTTCTGATGTTATCAGCGAGAGACCTGTACACAGCTGTACGGGTCTCTTTTATCCGGGCATGGATTCATACGAAAAGCAGATATCTGACAAAATGCATGCATTTCATTTATCATGGAATACAAGGAGGGAAACGATTATGCACAGCGGAATTGAATATACTGTTTCCAACCTGCTGATCGCTGTATTCTGGATGATCTCTGCCAATCTGATCCTGGGCAGCAAATATCCGAAGGTACTGACCATGATCGCTGAAGTGATCATCCAGTTTGCCTTCTGGTATCTGTTCGAGCATGTATTTGCACTGTTCTCCGCGCTCCGCTTTTTTGTCGGACTGGCTGTACCAGTCATCCTCATACAGTTCTTTCATACAGACAAACCATTGTTTAAACTGATCACAGCTGTTCTGCTGTTCATGACGATGGTCATCTCTGAAGTAATACTTTCTTTATTTGTCCCGTATGAAATGGCAATGTCCGGAGAACTGTTTGAACGATATGCCGTACCTGTCTACTCAATGTACATACTCATCAATCTGACTGTCATTTCTGCGTTTACTGCAGTGCTGATCGCATACAAGAGACGGTATCAGGGACTGGTCATTGAAAAACAGTGGTTTATGTTCATTCTGTTCCCTGCTAGCCAGGTATACGCTTTGTTCGTATGGTTCAATCAATATGCCGCATATGGCAATTACGACACACGCAAGGCAATTGTTATGGTAGTGATCGATCTGCTGGCAGACGCCGCATTGCTGTATACCATACGCATGACCGCAAACAATACCGAACTTCGCATCAGAAGTGAAATGCTCGAAGACCAGATCCATTCTCAGGGAAACTACTACCATCATCTGGCATCCACTTATGCGGACATCAGAAAGATGCGTCACGATATCGACAACCACATCTATGCAATGGAAGGTCTTCTGGACAGAGGTGATTTCCAGGACGCAAAAGATTACATTCACAGACTGAGCGAACAGGATAAAGCTGCTGTCCCATTCGCTGACTGCAGGAATACCGTGATCGCCAGTTATCTGGAAAAGAAGCGGGAGGATATCATTTCCGAAGGAATCACATTGGAAACAGATCTTCATCTGCCTGCTGAGCTCTGTATTTCCAATCCCGACCTGATCTGCATTTACGGCAATATCCTGGACAACGCCATCGAAGCATGCCGAAATACGGACAACGCAAAGATCATTCTGGAAACACAATACGATGTTCCGTATCTCTCCATTTCCTGTTCCAACACCATTTCCGGAACAGTCCGGGAGAAGAAGCGCCGTATACCGGAGCTGGAGCGCGGCATCGGCATGACGATCCTGGCCGGGCTTGCCGAACAGTATGACGGTCGATATACTTACAGGTCTGAAAACGGGATGTTCCATACAGAGAT
>CAMOPG010000182.1:0-3959 GCA_946622165.1 uncultured Erysipelotrichaceae bacterium | reverse complement strand
TGAATTCCAGGATGTATGTTTCTTCTTTCCTGATCTTGCTGAGGCGGAAAGCCACACCGGGAAGCACTTTGTTCAGCTGTTCCTTCAGCTTTGCATTGACATCGGAAAAATCATTTTTGGCGATCTTCCGTTCAATGGAAACATGGTTCTTTTCAAACCATTCCATAAATTTCTTTGTTCTGGTCTCAAATTCAAGCATAATGATTTACCTGTATTTATACATTATATCAGATCACTTCTGCCTGTCCCCGGCGAACGGACACAGGCGGAAATAATAAGGCGTATACAGTTACATATACGCCTTGAATAACTAGTTGCTGTAGATCAGATCAGGCAAGGAAGCCGATAACGGACAGTATCATTGTTGCGATCAGTACGATCAGAACCATCTTTCCTGATGTCATCTTCGGCTTTGTCAGTCCCCAGTATACCAGTGCAACTGTAACGATGTTTCCGAAGTGAGGGAAGATAGAATCGAGCAGGTCGTTCAGGTTCTTTGTCAGTTCACCGACATTGAATGTCAGACCGAACAGAACTTTGACTGTTGAAGCAACCATTGCACCGACAACTGCCAGACCAACGATCTGTGCAGCTTCTGTCAGGTGGTCGAGCTGCTGTCTTCTGTCAGTAACGAAGCTGATTCCTGAATCGTATGCTGTGAAGAATCCCTTATAGAAGATAGCCCAGATAGCCCACTGTACGAGCAGAGCCAGCCAGATACCGATCGTGCTTCCGTCAAGAGCCATGTAAGCTGCGATAGCTGACATGATATTCTTTGCAAGAACCCAGATCAGTGAGTCACCAAGACCGGCCAGAGGGCCCATCAGAGCAGTACGGAGTGTAACTGCTGTATCTGTAGCATCCGGTGTCTTTGTTGATTCGATTGCAAGGCACGCACCCATGATGAGGTTGTTCATCCAAGGATGTGAGTTGAAGAATCTGAAGTGTTCATCATATTTCTTTTCCAGCAGATCAGCATCGCCATCATAGATCTTCTGCATTGCAGGATCGATAGCCCATACCCAGCCGCCGGACTGCATTGTTTCGTAGTTAAACGGTGACTGACGAACCCAGAGGTAACGGTGTAATACTTTCTTAAGATCTGCTCTTGTCAGCAGAACGCCCTGTACATTACTCATCGTAGTCATCTCCTCCCATTGCAGCTCCAACAACTGCTGTTCTGGAGTCGCGGTCTTCAAGATACTTGAATGTAAGAACTGCAGCGATCATAGCAAGCAGTGCTGTTGACAGCATGGACTGTCCGAAATAGGAGACCAGAACGTAACCGAACACGAGCCATACCCACCATTTCTTGAGATTCATGTACTTCAGAAGGATTGCAAGACCTACTGCAGGCAGAGCGCCGGCAGCTGTGTTCAAGCTCTTCATGAGCCAGTCAGGAATGCTTTTCAGCAGATTGTTGATCAATCCTGCACCTGCTGTCATACCAAGGAGAACAGGCAGTGTGTAGAATGTAGCCTTGAATGCTTTCCAGGCCCAGATCCACTTGCCCATTTCATTGAATCTGTGAGCATGTGACATATCGATCTGCTTGTGAAGGAAGAAGGAACCTGCCATCTTGGACAGCATATCGAATTCTGTTCCCAGTGTAGCGATCGGGATACCGATTGCCAGACCTGCTTCCAGACCCTGTCCTGACGAGATTGCGAATACTGTTCCGGTCAGAGCGCCAAACTGATAGTTCGGAACGGAAGCTCCGCCGAATCCACCGATACCCATGCCCATAAGGCACATTGTAGCGCCGACTTCGAGACCTGTTTTAACGTCACCCATAATAAGTCCGCAAACCAGTCCGTGGAATACTTCTGCTGCATAGTTGATGAGCTGGATATCACCGGAAACCAGTGTGAACAGCCACCAATACACACAGACAAGAATTACTTGAAATGGTGTAAACATGAATTATTGTCCCCTTTCTGTTTTACCCTTTCATAAAACCTTTTGTGCTGATCAAAGCAGTCCGCTCAGATCCTTCGGTGTGTTGTCATTTCTGAACTGAGCTACGATCGGGATGCCCGCATCGGACATTTCTTTCAGCATTCTCTTTTCTTCAGCATTGACACGCACTGTGTTGTCAAGGACGGTAACTTCACCTGTATTCTGTGTGACGTTGCCGAGGTTGACACGAGGAAGTTTGACACCCGCTTTGAACAGTTCGTAGATATCGCTGATGAATCTTCCGCACACATACACACGCTGGCTAGCATAGTTTCCATTATTCAGGTTTGCAGCAGCTTTGGCAGGAGCCAGAAGAGACATGTTGACACCGGCAGGAATTGACATTCTCTGCAGGTTGCGCTGCATCGGATCATTCGATGCTGCTTCGTTGACGACCATTGCACGGGTTGTGTTCAGGCCGGGGATCCACATAGTTGCGACGATGCCATGTACCATACGGTCGTCTACGCGGACTTCGATGATTCCGTTTGGAAGTGGTTCATATGCCATGAATACTTTCTCCTTTCTGCTTTTACATTTTCAATTGTACATCATCACACAATTTTGCGTTATTTTGTTTTTTCCGTAATAATCAGCGCTGATTGCGGAGATATTCATTGAAAATGCAATAACCGGATACCATTGTCTCAAATAACCTTTCGTCTTATTCCGCATTAATGCGGAACATTCACGGAAAGTCTTTTCAGCAATCTGCAGCATATCCGTCCATGCAATAACATTGTAATGTCAGCGCTTTCAATCTTTCTGTCATAATATCTTCTGTTATTATGACAATTCATGATTCAAAGCTATTTTTAAAACAGAGTCTGTATCAGTTTTCCAACATATTCCTCTGCCTGGCCGCGCTTCAGCTGCGTAGCGATCCCGTCATGTCCGCCATTGAATCCCTTGGCTTCAACGACATATGTTGAATGACCGTTGGAGTAGCCCCAGATCAGGCATACCTTCGCATTGGATGCGGATTTGATCTGTTTTCCGAACGCGCTTGCCAGTTCGCACGGTATTACCACCAGCTCCAGTTCACCCAGACGGATGATCGTGCTGTCAAGACAGATATGCACATGGTCGACCTTCATCTTGCGGCTGCATCCGGCGATCTCCGACAGCAGCCATTTCCTGTCATCAAATTCCACCGCAGTCTCAAGCTTCGCTTCCAGTTCCGCCTTCTTTTCTTCCAATCCTGCTTTATCGGTATCATAGTCAACGGTATAACGGAGACTGCGGTGCTTTACGCCTGTCAGATCAAGCGTACCGGTATCCAGGATCCCCGCTGCTCTGGCGGCAATCCCTGCAGACACCCTCTTCAGTTCGGCAAAGTCGTTATTATGACGGTAAAGACGGTTGGACATGTCACCTGCCGCACCGTTGCTCATGACAGGCTCGACGCCCAGATAAGGTGTCAGTTCCCTTCTGACGTTTCCCAGCAGATCAGCGCTCAGATTCAGTTCCAGCGGACTGTTGACCGTGGAATGGCAGGCCATATTCACGAAGGCTTCCACAACATTTTCTTCCGCGTCACGGAATTCCAGGATCGTAAATGTCTGGTCTCCCGGCAGGTCCCTGCCGTTGCGGTTGCCGTAAAAACCGATCACTTCATCCTGTCTGTACGTAACATGATCAAACGGTTTTCTGTGCGTATAGGCTTCCTCAACAGCTTCCATTGTCCGTTCAAATACAAGGTCCACATATTCGGGATCAGGCTGATGTTCTCCGCCTGCCGTAAAGACAGGACCGCTGTGTGTATGTGTTGTACTGAATACCGTCAGTTCTTCATCAATGCCATATGTCTCCCTGACTGCTGTTTTTACCCGGTTCCCGAACGTAAAATCGATACCGGCGAGATCAGCGTTGATGAAACAGAGTTCTGTTCCCTCCAGGTTCAGCACAAGAACATGTACTTCCAGTTCATCATGAACTCCGGTTGAAGGTGATTTGCGCATGGCGTGTCCCTGAATAGGTACCGGTCCCTGCGGTGTGAT
>CAMOPG010000181.1:0-4084 GCA_946622165.1 uncultured Erysipelotrichaceae bacterium | reverse complement strand
TCTGACCGGACAAACATAGAGGCTGCAGTCAGCAGGATACTGATGATCATTCATCACCTGTCCTGAGGCTGTGCCTCTTTTTGTGTCCTGCAGTCATGCATGCCAGTCAGTGAATGCTCATATGTTATACTGGAATCAGAGAAACACGGAGGCATCAGATCATGCAGAATATTGATTTTCCGGACATCACAATCCCGATCCAGGGACTTGATGATGTGATTCTGCCGGACATGGTCAGGATACGGCAGAAGTTCAGCTCCGACAGGATCACGGATATTCCTGCCCATATCAGAAAAGAATTTGAAAGACATGATTACGCTTCTCTTGTGAAAGGAAAACGGATCGCTGTTACTGTCGGCAGCAGGGGGATCCCCGATAATGCGCTGATCGTCAGAACGATCTGTGAACAGCTGAAAGAATGGGGAGCCAGTCCTTTCATCGTGCCTGCCATGGGCAGCCATGGCGGCGGCACAGCATCGGGCAATCTGGAGATCCTGGAAGGATACGGCATTACGGAAGAAAACATCGGTGTCCCGGTATGCGCGTCCATGGATGTCGTACAGATCGGAACGCTGGATGATGAGGCAGAAACACCTGTATACTGCGACCGCTTTGCGTACGAAGCAGACGGGATCGTCGTATACAACAAGGTCAAACCGCATACGGATTTCAAAGGAGAACATGAGAGCGGTCTTCTGAAAATGATGGCGATCGGTCTGGCAAAGCATAAAGGATGCTCACAGCTGCATAAACGCGGATTCGATACGTTTGCCCAAAACATTCCCAAGGCTGCGGAAGTGTTCCTGCAGAAGATGAATGTCGTCTTTGCGGTTGGCGTTGTGCAGAATGCGTATGACCGGATCTCCGACCTGAAAGTATATCCGCATGATGAGATCATTGCCGGGGATGCAGAACTCCTGAAGATCGCAAAGCAGCGCTTCCCGCGCTTTGGCTTTGACAATATCGACGTGCTGGTCATTGACCGCATCGGCAAGGATATTTCCGGAGAAGGCGCAGACCCGAATGTGACCGGCAGGGGTTTCATGCCGTATTTCAAGGACGACTTCCATACAAAGAGACTGTTCATCCGCGGACTGAGCGAACAGAGCCATCACAATGCATGCGGACTTGGCCTTGCGGACATCACTACCCGCAGATGTCTGAATTCCGTGGACTGGGAAAGCACATGGATCAACGTCACGACCAATCTGATGATCGACGGCGGAAAGATCCCGTTCTATATGAACAATGACTATGACGCACTGCGCACAGCATTAAGAACATGTCCGCGCATTGACTATGCCCAGGCAAGGATCGCCAGGATCCGCGATACGCTCTCCCTGAATGAATTCGAAGTATCAAAAGCACTGGCAGAATCATTAAAAGATATGCCGGATATTGAGATCCTGAGCAGCCCTTATCAGCTGCAGTTTGATGAAGAAGGTTTCCTGGAAGATTTTGCATAAGGAGTTTCATGGTGAAAACAAAGCTTCTGATCATCGCAGATGATATGACCGGTACACTGGATACGGGCATACAGTTTGCCAAGCAGGGCATCACGGTATCGGTCGTGACGGATCCGGAATCTCTTTCCGGAACGATCCCGAGAGACTGTGAAGTACTGGCTGTCAACAGCAGTTCCCGCCACCTGACTCCCCAACAGGCATATGACGCCGTATACCGGATCGCCCTGATGGGAAAGCAGGCAGGGATCCCGTACATCTACAAAAAGACCGATTCTGTACTGAGAGGAAATATCGGTGCGGAACTGAGCGCTGCACTGCAGGCATCAGAAGCAGAGTGTCTTGCCTTTGTGCCATCCTATCCGGCAATGAACCGCATCACGAAAAACGGCATTCATTATGTTGATGAGATCCCGCTGTCCGAAAGCATCTTCGGACGGGATCCGTTCAATCCGGTCAAAGAATCAGATGTCGCAAAGCTGATCGGCCTGCAGACAGAGGTACCTGCACACAGGCTGGATGAGATGACCGGAAAGGGCATCATCATAGCAGATGCAGGAAGCGATGAAGATCTGCATACTGTCGGAATACAGCTGAAACAGGCAGGAATGCTGGGGGTCAGCGCAGGCTGCGCCGGTTTTGCAAAGTTTCTGCCGGAACTGCTGGAGCTCAAAACAGAAGAGCAGCCGGCAATACCGGACCCCGGAAACCGTCTGCTTGTCATATCAGGCAGTCTGAACCCGGTCACGCGTCTGCAGCTGGACGAGGCAGAAGCCTGCTGCTTCCGCAGAGTCTATTTGAGCAAAGAGCAGAAGCTGGATGCACAGCATGCTCAGCTTCCAAAGATCAATGAACCATGGATGATCCTGGATTCACTGGATAGCAGTGAAAGCATTACAGCGGATACCGCAGACAGCAATGAAGCAATACGCAGCGCGATATCAGACAACATCGGTATTCTGGTTTCACGTCTCTTGAACGGCTATGACGGCACCGTCATGATCATCGGCGGAGATACGCTGCTTGCCAGTCTGAAACAGCTGGGATGCACACAGATGAAGCTGCTCTCGGAGGTGTTCCCCGGCATCGTGCTTTCCCAGATCAATGTGAACGGCACAGACCGTCTTCTCATCAGCAAATCCGGCGGATTCGGGACCGAAACACTGCTGAAAGACCTGAAACAATGGATGGAGGAATTACACAATGAAAACAGCTGAAAGACCGCTGCTGGCAGTGACCATGGGAGATCCTGCCTCGATCGGACCGGAGATCACCGTCAAAGCCCTGGCAGATCCGGAAGTTTTGGCAAAATGCAGACCGCTGATCATCGGCGATGCCTGCATGATGGAACAGGCACTGAAGATCACTGGTCACGAAGAAATGAAGATCCACGCCGTATCCTCACCTGCAGAAGCACGCTTTGCATACGGAGCGATCGATGTGCTGGATATGAAGCTGGTTGATGCCGAAACGCTTCCCTTAGGCAAGGTATCAGCTGAAGCAGGCGAAGCTGCTTTCCGCTACGTGGAAAAAGCAATCGAACTTGCCATGAACAATGAAGCTGACGGCACGGTCACCAACGCCCTGAACAAGGAAGCTATGAACCTTGCAGGACATCACTTTGCCGGACATACAGAGATCTACGCCCACTATACGCATACGGACAAATATACGATGATGCTGGCACTGGGCAATATGCGCGTCGTACATGTATCCACCCATGTTTCACTGCGTGAGGCATGTGACAGGGTAAAAAAAGCGCGTGTCCTGGAAGTGATCAGGATCGCGCATCAGGCATGCCTGGATCTGGGAATCGAACACCCCAGGATCGGCGTTGCCGGCCTGAACCCTCACAGCGGAGAGCACGGACTGTTCGGCACAGAAGAGATCGAAGAGATCATTCCTGCGATCCAGGAAGCCCGTGCAGAAGGCATCGACGCAGACGGACCGGTACCGCCGGATACGATCTTCTCCAAAGCCAGAGGCGGATGGTACGACATTGTCGTAGCTATGTATCATGACCAGGGACACATCCCGATGAAAGTGGTCGGATTTGTATATGATCATGACATCGGCGCATGGCAGTCGGTGGAAGGCGTCAACATTACATTGGGTCTTCCGATCGTCCGCGCATCCGTAGACCACGGCACGGCATTTGATCAGGCAGGCAAGGGGACAGCAGATGCCTCCAGCCTGAAGAACGCGATCGACTACGCAGCCAGACTTGCCCAACAGCGCAGATAACATACCCAACAGCACACTCACGCGGTGTGCTGTTTTTACATACGCAATGTCTGAAGAAAAAAGACCCCGTGATTACGGGATCTGCCTGTACATTGATTCTGTTTAAAAGTGCCGAACTTATTTTCCAAGCATCAGTTCTTTGCCGGCATTCCATGCCTGACCGGCTTTTTCTCCGGTCGTGTAATATCCGTTTCTGAACTGGTCAAACATCAGTGCATGGAGCTTTGTGACATCGACTTTGCCTCTTTCATCCAGGACTTCTTCATTGGCTTTTACATTGACGATCCTGCCGACGATCGCAGAAACATATTCATCCTTGAGATGTTCCAGCAGTTCGCATTCCATGACGACAGGGAATTCTTCAATGATCGGAGCGT
>CAMOPG010000180.1:0-4095 GCA_946622165.1 uncultured Erysipelotrichaceae bacterium | reverse complement strand
AACTCAGGATTCTTCCTGCTCATACTTCTTGAAAAGCAGGAAGCTGCCGGAAGAAGCGGCATGCACATTCTCTCAGCAGCTTATTATTTTGATCAATGCATTGCATGCATCAGCACGTAAAGCCAGTGCGCCGCAAACCCTGCAGCGATGCCGCCTGCCGTATGACTGATGATCGCTTTCCCGATCAGTTCCTTGCAGTCCAGGCTGTCCATCATGGATGCGTGTGTGCTGAGATAACCGCTCCAGCACATGCACATTGCCGTGAATACAGCAATGTCAGAAGGTCCTGCAAGTCCTTTGGATACCAGTGTTGAGGTAAGGCTCAGGGAAGCTCCGGCAGCACCGAGTGCCGTTACCGGAACACCGACTGCTTCGGGAGACGTGAAGCCGAACAAAGGACGCAGAATGAAATTCAGCTTTCCGGCAAGCACGGGAAGCAGACGGATCCCTTCATATGCCGCGCCTGTGTATTCACCGGTCTCTGAGGGACCGTTGATCAGCATCATGACGATCGTGCAGATGATCAGAACGCCCGGGACGATACTGATGCCCATGCGGACGCCGCTGTGCCCACCTTCCAGCAGTGATGTCATGACACGGCTGCCGATACCGCCGTCGCGGATCGGACGCATCTGTTCCGGTACGCTCTCTGTTCCTTTGAACTGAGCGGAAGTCATCGCCTCTTCTTCACCGAAATGCTTTTTGGAAAACACCAGCATCAGTCTGGTGCTGACGATACTGCCTGCAATGGCTCCGGCAAGGCCGGCAAAAACAGGCATGGACAGTGACTCTCCCATCATGGGTGAAAGACTGTACATATATGTGCATACGATCAGTCCCATGCCGAATGATGTGCCGATATTGGTCAGTGCCGGGAACTGGTATTTCAGGAAATATCTTCTGAACCCTTTATCCTCCGCAAGCGTGAGGATCGCGGGGTTGTCTGACAGGAATGTCGTTACGACACCGAGTGCCGCAACGCCCGGCAGTCCGTACAGAGGCTTCATAAACGGCTGCAGCAGACGGTTGACCAGTGCGACAAAACCGAATTCCGCAAGCAGTGCTGATACGGCGCCCATGATCACGCAGACAGCAGTGATATAGAGCACTGTGTCGATCAGGAGACGATAAGCCGTGTTCATCACTGTATTGAGCATGTTTGCCAGTCCCATACGGTATGCAAACAGCATGAAAAAGCCGATAAAAATGATCGGAAACAAGAATGTTTCCAATCCCAGTTCTTTTGTATATGACTGCTTTTTATCCTTCATAACCCCTACCTCTCAGAAGAATAATGCAACTGATTCCAAATGCCACTATCAGTTTTAACACAAAACATCCTGCAGTACCACAACATTCATGAATTTGACTGCCCGCCAACTGTCCGTATTCAGCAAAACGAATTATGATAGGATATAGAGACTGCATCAAATTGATCAATGGAGAACATATATGGCCAGAGAACATAGAGAACCGACTGCAGCGGTCGTGAAAAAAGCATTTCTGAAGATCCTTCCCCTGCAGATATTCGGTATTGTCATCATTGCGCTGAATACATTTATAGACAGCCTGATCACCAGCCGGTTTCTCGGAACAGATGCACTTGCGGCGATCGGACTGTTCGCTCCCGTCACCTCACTGCTGACAGCATCCAATGTGCTGATCGTAGGCGTGCAGATCCTCTGCAGCAAATACATCGGCAGCGGTGAAGGCAGAAAAGTCGTCAACATCTTCTCGGCGGGCGTCGTCTTCCTGACTGCCATCAGCATTGTCCTCGGCGTGCTCTGCCTTCTGTTCCGCAGAAGCCTTGCGGTACTGCTCGGAGCCGCCGGAAATATGGTGGATCTGCTTGCCGGCTATGAAGCAGGCTTTGCCTTCGGCATTCCCGGTCAGGTACTCTTCGGAATGATGATGTTCCTGCCGCTGAACAATGATATGAAGCGTTCCTATGTCGGATCGGTGGCCATGGTCATCCTCGACATCGTGCTCGACCTCCTGTTCGCGGTGGTCCTGGGATTGGGAACACTCGGCATGGGTATTGCCACATCACTGGCAAATACGATCGGCGCGATCATCGTCATGTCGGGCTTCCTGAATAAAAACAGGGCTGTCTGCCTCGATCTGAAGGATATCTCATACAAAGATCTCCCGCAGGCATGCGTGCTTGGCCTGCCCAACCTGATGTTCACGCTCGGCAATACATTCAAAGCATTCGTCATGAATCATGTCCTGCAGGCAGCAGGCGGCGGCACAGCGCTCGCTGTCATGAATGTTCAGGGAAATGTCTGTGCGATCGTCGGTTCCGTTCCCCTTGGGGCGGCCGGAGCCTTCATGTCGCTGGCAAGCGTTTATTTCGGAGAAGAAGACAGGAAATCATTTATTGAAGTTGCAGGCATCTGTCTGAAGTACGGCATCATCTTCTGTGCAGGTCTCATGGTACTGCTCATGGCTGCTTCTTCCCTGATTCCTTCCATGTTCTTCAGCAGAGCGGATGCGGCATGGAACATGGCAAGAAGAATGCTGCTGCTGTTCCCGTCATGGCTGATCGGAAACATCATCTTCAACATCTTCATGCGTGCCTACCAGTGCCAGGGTGAAAAGAAGCTGGTCAACTTCCTCTCACTGATGGAAAACCTGCTGATCGCAGGCTTCACTGCAGTCAGTGTCGGAGCGATCGGTATCGACGGTGCATGGCTGGCATTCCCGTTTGCCGAACTCGTCTGCATCTTTATCATGGCGATGGCCATCAGAAAACAGACCGGAAAGTTCAGCCTGGATCTGCCTGTCTGGCTGAGGATCAAGCCTGACTTCGGTGTTTCCGAAGAAAACTGCCTCAGCTTCACCATGCAGAATATGAACGATGTCGTCAACATTTCCGAACGTGTCATTGATTTCTGCAAAGCCAGAAATCTTCCCGACAAGATATCAATGCTTGCAGGACTGTCGATCGAAGAGATGGCAGGCAACGTTATCCTGCACGGCTTTACCAAAGATAAAAAACATCACAACGTTGATGTGCGCATTGCGATCAAGAATGACAAGACAACGATCAGAGTCCGTGATGACTGCAGATCATTTGACCCGATGGAACGTCTGAAGCAGTTCACGCCGGACGATATCACGAAGAACATCGGTATCCGTATGATCGTCAAGCTGACGGAAGAAGTCTTCTACCAGAACAACGCAGGCATCAATACATTGCTGATCAGGATCTGACATAAAAGGGAACGCGGCCGTTCCCTTTTTTGTATCCGGTATTCAGATATTCAGTCTGCTGATGCAGGCTGTTTTCCTTTATACGCAAAGCACAGCATTGTCAGATCGTCGAACTGCTCAGCATCCTTGACAAAGTCATTGACTGCCAGCTGCACGTTCTCCAGGATCTTATGCGGTTCAGCTGCCGGATCGGTATTCAGTGCTTCGATCATGCGGCCTGTGCCGAACATTTTCTTTTCTGCATCAGTAGCTTCCGGTACGCCGTCTGTATATACAAACAGCTTATCGCCCGGTTTCATTGTAAATTCGTAGTCTTTATATACAGCCTCTTCCATCGCACCGACTACCATACCGTGCTTATCCTTCATCAGTTCAAACCTGCCGTTTGTCATGACCGCAGGATATTCATGTCCTGCATTGGCCGCGATCACTCTGCCGGTACTGACTTCCAGGACACCGAGCCAGATGGTCACGAACATATCGACCGTGTTGTCGGAGCAGATGATCGCGTTGGTCTTGGCAAGCACTTCAGAAGGAGAATTTATCAGCATTGCCGAGTTCTTGACGATCGCCTTGGATACCATCATGAACAGCGCTGCCGGAATGCCCTTTCCGCTGACGTCTGCCATGACCATGCACAGATGATCGCTGTCGATCATAAAGAAGTCATAGAAGTCTCCGCCGACTTCTCTTGCAGGCTTCATGACGGCATAGATATCAAACTCATCCCTGTCCGGGAACGGAGGGAATATATGAGGCATCATGCTGTTCTGGATCCTGGAAGCTGTCTGCAGCTCCGTATTCAGGCGTTCTTTTTCGACAGCTTCTGCCTGTTTTTTCTCCATAGCTTCGGTTTTCTGATCAATGTAGATCCAGACA
>CAMOPG010000179.1:0-4189 GCA_946622165.1 uncultured Erysipelotrichaceae bacterium | reverse complement strand
TTGCTTTTCTTTCACAAGCCCCATCTGATTCTTTGAATCAGGTGGGGTTATTGACCTTTTGCTTTGATCAGACAGATGACCGGACCGAATACTTCGTTGCAGCAGGCAGGCATATCATTTGTGCAGTCTGTGAATACCCATGGATAAATATAGTTTCCTTCTGTTCTGCCTTCCAGGGCAACAGTGGCGCCTGCTTTGATGGTTGCATCTACAAATCCTTCGATGCTTCTGACCTGATCAGGGCTGATGGCTTTCAATGAACCATTTGTCCTTTTCCTGATACAGGTTCCTTCTGTTCCCCTGGATCAGGCATACATAGCGCATTCCGCAGCCGCCGACCGGGGATGCCCTTCTTTCCCTGCTCAGTATTTTGTCTATTTTATATTTCTGACCGTTTTCCCAGATCAGATACATCGGTGTGATGTCTCCTGTGCGCTTCTGCATCAGGATGACATCCACATATCGTTTATATAATTCCATCGCTCATCTTCCTTCCCCGGAAATAACCGATCGGATATACCGTGTGATCTCCCTTCGGATTGAATT
The DNA here is from genome assembly GCA_946622165.1 of uncultured Erysipelotrichaceae bacterium. Taxonomy (GTDB): domain Bacteria; phylum Bacillota_I; class Bacilli_A; order Erysipelotrichales; family Erysipelotrichaceae; genus Bulleidia. The sequence continues at coordinate 3,643 of CAMOPG010000179.1, read as the reverse complement.
CTGTCAGCGGTCTGTCGATCAGCGTGCATGCCCTGCGTACGGAATAAAAACCATACTGTTCCCTGATACGGTCCATTGCCGTATCGATCCGCAGCGCGTCATCATATGCCTCCTCGTCCGCAAACAATGACAGCTGACGTTTGGAATGCCATGGATGAAGCTGTGATACACTGACGCCTGCTGCCCTTAACGGAACGGAAAAGTCATAGGACTCTTCGATCAGTTCCATTGCGGTCTTCAGGATTTCTTCACTGACATTGGTAGGCTGCGGGATCTTCCGCTGTTTTCCGTACCATTCAAGGCCTCCCGAGCGGGCTGAAACAGATATTACACAGCCTTCCATATCGTGGTCCTTCAGTCTGGAAGCCACTGCTTCACAAAGCACATACATGGCAGGACGCAGTTCATCTGCGTCATTCACGTCATGGATCAGCGTCATGGCATTTCCGACAGACTTGACCGGTGTGCGGAAAAATGTTTCCGCAACATTGCTGCGGTCCTCCCCGTTGGCAAAGGCGGAGATCACTTCTCCGGCGATCCCCATGCTTTCCTTCAGCCAGTGCACCGGATAGTTTGCGAGCTGCCCGATCGTATAGATGCCGCGTGATCTGAGCTTCTTCTCTGTTGCGTATCCGACATAAAGCAGATCTGATGCCGGACGCGGCCAGACGATGTCTTTGTAGTTATCTCTTGTGATCACTGTCATGCCGCTTGGTTTTTTCAGATCGCTTCCAAGCTTGGCAAACGCTTTGTTCCACGAGATCCCTACAGATACGGTCAGTCCGAACTCCCGCAGGACTCTCTGCTGGATCCTGGCTGCTGTCATGCAGGGATCACCGTATATCCGTGTGCTTCCGGTAAAGTCAAGCCATGCTTCATCAAGTCCGAACGGTTCTACATGATCTGTATATTCCTGATACAGTTTTCTGATCTCACGGGAGTAGTAAATGTAATCGTTGTATGCAGGCGGTATGATCAGCAGATCGGGACATTTTTCATACGCTTCCCGCAGGCTTTCTCCTGTTTTGATGCCTGCTTTTTTGGCGAGATCATTCTTTGCCAGGATGATGCCGTGGCGCTTTTCTTCATGACCTCCCACTGCCATCGGGATGAAGCGGAGCTCCGGATACTTCATTTCTTCGATCTGCGCATAGCAGTGATTGATGTCGATGTGAAATATGACCTTGTCTTCCATAACCGCCCCTGCAGGTTCATTATATGCTCGGATGTCGCATAATTCAACATAGTACGCAACGAATTTTTTTCTGCCTTGTAATATAGTAGCGTATTGCGTATAATAGGATCATGGAACTGAAAGACTTGATCAAAGAATACAAAGAGCGTACCGGTGTCAACGACAGCGAGATCGCACGCCGTGTCGGCGTCACCCGTTCAACCGCTTCCCGCTGGAGCAGCGGTCAGATCAGACATGTATCCTCTGATGTCATGGAACGGCTCAGTGAGATGATGGGCTACAATATCGAGCCCCTGCTGAAAGGAATGGAGATCAGCATCAGGATCCCTGTGCTGGGTTTTGTCAAAGGCGGCTATGATCTGTTTGCTGAAGAGAATTATCTGGGTGAAGAAGACGCTTCCCTGGATGAGCGCAAAAGCGGCGATTACTTCCTGAAGGTGACCGGTGATTCCATGAAAGGTGACGGCATCATGGATGGTTCGCTTGTCCTGGTCAAACAGACGGATTCCGTGGAAAACGGAAAGATCGCTGTTGTCATGGTCGGTGATGAGGTGACTGTCAAGCGCGTCTACGTCAAGGACAAGGTCATGATCCTGGAGGCTTCCAATCCGGAGGTAGAGAACCGTTATTTTTCCGGTACGGAAGTACGGACCCTTCCGGTCAGGGTGATCGGCCGTGTTGTTCTCTGCAGGACGTATTTCTAGTTGCACTTCTCTTCATTTCTTCCTACAATAAATCGGAAAGGAACATCCGCCCCCGGCGGATGTTTAATTAACAGCTATGAAAACAAGTGAGTTTGATTATGAACTTCCGCAGGAGCTGATCGCACAGACTCCGCTGAAGGACAGAACTGCCAGCAGGATGCTGGTGGTGCATAAAAACAAAGGGACATTCGAGCACCGTCATTTCTCCGATATTACGGAATATTTCCATGCCGGTGATGTTCTTGTGCGCAACAATACAAGAGTCATCCCTGCCCGTCTGTTCGGCACAAAGGAGATCACAGGCGCGCATGTTGAGGTGCTTTTGCTGAAACAGCTGGAAGACGATGTCTGGGAGTGCCTTGTCGGCAACGCGAAGACCGTCAAGATCGGAACAGTCGTATCCTTCCATGACGGCCGTCTGAGAGCGGAATGCGTGGGGATCGGAGACAAGGGCATCCGTCAGATGAAGATGCTGTATACAGGGATCTTCAACGAGATCCTGGATGAGCTGGGAAATGTTCCCCTGCCCCCTTACATCAAGGAAAAGCTGGATGACAAGGAACGTTACCAGACAGTGTATGCGAAGATCGAAGGCAGCGCGGCTGCTCCGACCGCAGGACTGCACTTTACGGATGAGACATTTGCAAAGCTGAAGGAAAAAGGTGTTGAGATCCTGGATGTAACGCTGCATGTCGGTCTTGGTACATTCCGTCCCATGGATACGGATACCATTGAAGAACATGTCATGCATTCCGAGGTCTATCAGATGTCCGAAGAGACAGCAGCAGCCCTGAATCTTGCAAAAGCGGAAGGCAGAAGGATCATCGCTGTCGGTACGACCAGTGTGCGCACACTGGAGTCTGTATGGAACAGGTTCGGCAGGTTTGAGGCATGCACAGGTGAAACAGCCCTGTTCATCTATCCGGGCTATGAGTGGCATACGATCGACTGCATGCTGACGAACTTCCACCTCCCCAAATCAACGCTGATCATGATGATCTGTTCTTTTGCGGGAAAGGAACTGATCCTGAAAGCATATGAGGAGGCAGTCAGGGAGCGCTACCGCTTCTTCTCGTTCGGTGACTGCATGTTCATTACCAATGAATAAAGAAGAATATATTGCATATCTCAAAGGCAGAAAGAGTTCCCATAAGGTGAACTACCATCTGGAGTGCCTGAAGGAGATCAAAAAGATACAGCAGGAAGGACGGAAGCCTTCCCTGCTGCTGCACGCATGCTGCGGGGTATGTGCGTGCTGGCCGCTGGAATTCCTGCATGATCATTTCAACATCACGGTGTATTTCAACAACTCGAATATCTGGCCTGCCGAAGAACATGACAAGCGCCTGAGTGAACTGCAGCGCTACATCCATGAGAAGTTCGGTGAGGGTATCGAAGTCATCGTGACACCGTATGACAATGTATCCTATACAAAGAAACTGGAGCCGATGAAGGATGATCCGGAGGGCTGGCAGAGATGTTTCTTCTGCTATGAGGAACGCATGAATGAAGCGTTTGCCTATGCGGACAGTCATGGCTATGATTACTTCACAACAGTCATGACCTTCTCCAGACAGAAGGACAGCCAGAAGATCAACGGGATCGGCATCGCTCTGGAAACGAAGTATGAGCACACGAAATATCTGCGCTCAGACTTCAAAAAAGGCGGAGGTCAGACACGCTCCGCCGAACTGGTTGATGAATATTGTATTTACCGCCAGGATTACTGCGGCTGTGTCTATTC
>CAMOPG010000178.1:0-4193 GCA_946622165.1 uncultured Erysipelotrichaceae bacterium | reverse complement strand
CCGGCGTATGTCTTATTTCTTGAAGCTGTCTCTCAGGGAAACGCTGCGGTTGAAGACCAGATGATCTGCTGTGCTGTCTTTGTTGTCGAGGCAGAAGAAGCCAACGCGCATGAACTGGAATGTCGGAGCATTTGTTCCGGTACGGTTCTCGCGTGCGTCGAATTCTCTTGCAACATCCTGCATGGATTTTTCGACTTTGACATTGTGCAGTATTGTCAGGCTTTCAGGATTCAGTGCCTGCAGGAAGTCCTTGTCCGGTCCGTCAGGATTCGGGTCTGTAAACAGGTTGTCATACAGACGTACTTCCGCATCCAGGCAGTTCTCGGAATCTACCCAATGGATCGTAGCGCCCTTGACCTTGCGGCCGTCTGCAGGATTGCCGCCCTTGGAAGCAGGATCATATTCACAGAGCACTTCAACGACTTTTCCGTTCTCATCCTTGACGCAGCCTGTGCATGTTACAAGGTAAGCACCCTTGAGTCTGACTTCGTTTCCGGGGTACATTCTCTTGTACTTCGGAATCGGTTCTTCCATGAAGTCATCTTCTTCGATCCACAGATGACGGCTGAATGTGATCGTATGCGTGCCGTCTTCCGGTCTTGTCGGGTTGTTTTCAACTTCGAATGACTCGGACTGTCCTTCCGGATAGTTCGTAACTGTCAGCTTGACCGGATGCAGAACAGCCATGGTACGTTCAGCTGTTGCGTTGAGATCATCTCTCAGGCATCTTTCCAGTTCTGAGAATGCGATCGTGTTGGAACTCTTAGCAACACCGATCGTGTCACAGAATGTACGGATGGACTTCGCTGTATAGCCGCGTCTGCGCAGTCCGCACAGTGTCGGCATACGGGGATCATCCCAGCCTGAAACATAGTTTTCTTCAACAAGCTTTCTCAGCTTGCGCTTGCTCATGACAGTGTGGTCAATGCCAAGACGCGCAAACTCGATCTGTCTGGGTTTGTGGTAGGGGATGGATACATTCTCTACCATCCAGTTGTACAGCGGTCTGTGGTCTTCGTATTCCAGAGAGCACAGGGAATGCGTAATGCCTTCCAGCGCGTCCTGGATCGGGTGAGCGAAGTCGTACATCGGGAAGATGCACCACTTTGTTCCCTGACGGTGGTGGTTGATATAGCGGATACGGTAGATGACCGGATCACGCATGTTGAAGTTGCCGCTGGCAAGATCGATCTTCGCACGCAGCGTCATCTTGCCTTCTTCCACTTCACCGTTCTTCATCTTTTCAAACAGACGGAGATTTTCCTCGATCGGTCTGTCCCTGTAAGGGGATCTTGCCGGAGTCGTTGTGTCTCCTCTGTATTCCTTGAACTGTTCAGGCGTCAGTTCGCAGACATATGCCAGACCTTTTTTGATCAGCTCAACAGCATACTCATAGTCTTTTTCAAAATAATCGGATCCGTAGAAGAATCTGTCTCCCCAGTCAAATCCAAGCCAGTGGATATCTTCCTGGATCGCCTCAACATATTCAGTATCTTCTTTCGCAGGGTTTGTATCATCCATACGAAGGTTGCAGATACCGCCGAATTTCTCCGCCATTCCGAAGTCAATGCACAAAGCCTTGCAGTGGCCGATATGCAGGTAACCGTTAGGTTCCGGCGGGAAACGGGTATGTACTGTCATTCCTTCAAACTGTCCGCCCGGCGCTATATCCTCTTTAATGAAGTTGTATATGAAATTACGGCTGTTTTCATCATCCAGAACAGTCTCTTTCTTTTCATCATCCATATATAACGTCTCCTCCTTGTTAATCACGCTACAAGTATACCCTAAATCAATCGCTTTTCTCATTTTTTTATATGAATTTCGTGAACTGCTGATATCTTTGCAAAGATACAGAAAAAAGCATCCCGGAAACCCGGAATGCCTGAATGACCTACATCTGGCCGACTGCTTTGATCTGCTCACGGGTGATCCTGTGATACAGCACGGCATATGTGATCGTGCTGAGCGCCCACGTGAAGGGATAGATCCAGCAGACGAGCAGGAAGTTGTGAATGACTTTTCCGATGGTCATCAGAACAACGACGCGAACCGCGCACCAGCAGAAGACATAGACAAGCATCGGTTCGACCGGATGCCCCAGTCCTCTCAGTGCTGCTGCCGTGATATGGGAGTATCCCATCAGAATAAAGAACATCGAACAGACCCGTGCACGCGTGACGCCGTAATAGATGACTTCCGGATCCTGAACGAACATCGCGATCAGCTGCGGAGCAAATGCATAGATCAAAATACCGATCGATCCGATCATCAGCACGGAACAAAGCGTGGAGAAACGGATGCCGTCCCGGGCACGTTTGTATTGTCTGGCGCCCATGTTCTGGGAAACAAACGTTGACAGAGCCAGTGAGAAAGCAGTGACCGGGAGGAAGATGAAGCCTTCCACACGTGAATATGCGCCGATCCCGGCGATGGCAGCCATACCGAATGAATTGACGTATGACTGGATCAGAATATTGGAGAAATCCACGACACAGCCCTGTATGGCTGAAGGGATACCGTACCGTATGATCGTCCCTGCATTGTCCGCATCCAGCATGATCTTTCTGAGATCAACACGGTAGGACGCATCAATATGCAGCAGACGGTGCAGTGCAAGACCGACTGATACAAGCTCGGAAATGACGGTAGCCAGTGCCGCACCTGCGATGCCCATGCCGAAGAATGCCACAAAGATCCAGTCCAGCACAATGTTGACCAATGAAGAGGCAACAAGATAATACAGCGGATGCCTGCTGTCGCCGGAAGCTCTCAGGATACCGACAAAGATGTTGTACATCACGATGCCGAACGATCCGCCGAAATAGATCCGGACATATGTGATGGCTCCGGGCAGTACATCGTCGGGCGTTCCCATCCATTTCAGGATGACCGGTGCGAAGAAGATACCTGCCAGTGTCATAATGACCGAGAAAAACAATCCGATCGATACTGCAGTATGGACTGCTTTTTCCGTCTGCTCTTCATTTCTTGCGCCGATATGACGCGCTATCACGATCTCAGATCCTGTTGCAAAACCCAGGAAGAAGCCGATCAGCAGGTATACGAGTGCACCTGTTGAGGTAACGGAGGCAAGTGCCTGCGCTCCGAGGATATTGCCTACGATCAGTGAATCGACTGTACTGTACAATTGCTGGAAGAGCTGTCCCAGGAATACAGGGATCGCGAACAGGATGATCTTCCTGCGCAGATCTCCTTCTGTCATCAGATTTTTAGCTGCTGCTGTCATGGAAAAAAGTGTATCACAAAATGAATCGCACAAGACAGGTATTATAATGAAAACAGTATGATCCGGGAGGCAGTTATGTTCGGTTTTGGAAAGAAAAAGATCATTAAGACATACGACAAGGAAAACCTTGTCCCGATCCTGCACAGCAGCATCTGTACAGGTGAGACAACCGCAGGATTCAAGAACATTCATTCTGGCGCATATCAGGAAGTCATGCTGATAACAAGTGCGGATGACCTGAAAGAATTCAAACAGACATACGGAATCACAGAAGATCTGAAAACGGAGTATTGATCATGTATAACGTATTTGAAAAGACGATCACACAGCTCCAGAAGGACATGTCAGACGGAGTGACAACTTCCGAAGAGATCACAAGAGCATATCTGCAGCGTATCAGAGACCTGGATCAGGACGGCATGATGCTGAGATCCGTGCTTGAGATCAATGCGGACGCCCTGGAGATCGCAAAGGCAGCAGACAGGGAACGGAAACAGAAGGGACCCCGCAGTATGCTGCACGGCATACCCATCCTGGTCAAGGACAACATCTCAACACATGATAAAATGCATACTTCAGCAGGCTCGGAAGCACTGCAGAACAACTTCGCAAAAGATGATGCATTCGTGATCAAACAGCTGAGAAAGTCAGGTGCAGTGCTGCTGGGAAAAACAAATCTTTCGGAATTTGCAAGATTCATGAACACCGAAATACCTAACGGATACAGTTCCAGAGGCGGACAGACAAAAAGTCCGTTCGGAGAAAATGTAGACCCGCTCGGAAGCAGTACCGGTTCCGGCGTTGCATGTGCCATGAGCTTCTGCGGGGCAGCAGTCGGTACGGAGACCTCCGGTTCCGTCATCTCCCCGGCCTCAGCCAACAGCATCACAGGCCTGAAGCCGACAGTCGGACTGGTCAGCCGTTCCGGGATCATTCCGATCAA
>CAMOPG010000177.1:0-4204 GCA_946622165.1 uncultured Erysipelotrichaceae bacterium | reverse complement strand
GATGAGGATGAACACGAACATCACCACCATCATGATGAAGAACATGAACACCATCATCATCACAATGACAACGCTGCTAAGGAAGCTGCCGCAAATGAAGGCCTGTCCGAAGGCAACCGTGTCCGTCTGAGCAAAGATGATGAGCATCATCACCATCATCACCACCACCATCACCATGGTGAACATGATGCGGATGAAGTGTTTGATTCCATCGGTATTGAAACGATCAACAAATATACAGAAGAAGATCTGCGTACAGCATTGAACGGACTGGGTGAAAACATTGTCCGTGCAAAAGGCATCGTTCCTGATGCAGAGGGAGGCTGGCTGTTCTTCGACTATGTTCCCGGAGACATGGATATCCGTAAAGGCAACCCTGCCTATACAGGTCTGATCACTGTCATCGGTGAAAAAGTTGACATTGAAGAAATGAAGCATCTGTTCGGGGTGAAGTAATGGCTTGTCCGGTTTATCTCTTTACCGGATTTCTGGACAGCGGTAAAACAACTCTGATCAAAGATACACTGAATGATGAGCAGTTTATGGATGGTATTTCCAGGACGCTGATCATCTGCTTTGAACAGGGTGAAACTGAATATACCAATGAATTTCTGGATGAACACAACGCATTCATTGAGTTTCTGGATGCTTCAACACAGCTGACTGTTGAGAAGATGCATGAACTGGATACCCTGTATCATCCGGATCAGGTATTCATTGAGTACAATGGAAGCGAATCCGTATCAGAAACACTGCTTACAGGAATGCCGGATTACTGGCCGCTGGTCGAGATCCTGACAACTGTAGATGCTTCTACATTCGCTGTTTACATTTCAAATATGAGAAGCCTCATGTTTGAACAGCTCAGATGGAGCGATGTCGTCATCTGCAACCGCTGCACGCCGGATACATCCGGATCTCTGCTGCGCGGCAACATCAAAGCCATCAACAAGCGTGCACAGATCTTCTACGAAGGAAACTTCGGAGAACCTGTAGAACTGAAAAGCGGACTTCTGCCGTTTGATATCAATTCCGAGGTCATCGATGTCAAGGATGACGACTATGGTCTCTGGTACATGGATGCGGCAGACAACCCCGATAAATACAACGGCAAGAAAGTGATCCTCCGCGGTATGTACGCAGAAGACCTGCCCGGATACAAGCAGACATTCATTCTCGGAAGAAGAGCCATGGTATGCTGCGAAGCAGATACCTCACTGTGCGGTATTACCGTAACAGGCGTCAAGATCTGGGAAATGGAAAAAGGCATGTGGGTCCAGGTCGAAGGCACACTGAAAGAACTGCCTGTTGAGAACGGCGGCAAGACACTGGTCCTGTATGCGGATAAGATCCAGCATTACAACGGACCGGCTGATCCGTTTGTATATTTCAGCTGATCATTAAAAAATCCCGAATTCGGGATTTTTTTGTTATATTGCTGTTTCAGTTCAGTCTATTTCATGCCAGTTCGTTCCATATTCATCTGCTGTCAGGATATGGAATTTAAATGATTCATCTTCTCTGACCGCATACAGCGAGCGGTTTCCGTCTTTGTCCTCCAGTACGAATACACCGTAATAATGGCCTTTCAATGAGGCTTCCTGCATCGGATAAAGACTCCCTCCTTCAGCTACGATCTTCTGGATATCCTCTCTCATTGTCAGATAGTCGTAATATGCCATGCCATAGACAGGCTTCTCGGATCCATCCAGTATCTGGTATGGCGTGATATCCACTGCACCCATCTGGAAAGCAGTTCTCAGAACACCGTCAAATACATCCAGACCTGTCGGTATCGTCAAATGATCGCTTCCTCTGGACGCAATGATCACACCTGCAGGATCTGTCTGCTCCGCAGTTTCCACATACAGGATCGGTTCAGTCCCTTGATACAGCACATCCGTGATCTCACCGGACGCAATATCATATTTACCGACCTGAAGTTCTATATCTTTGTTTGGAATGATCAGGTAAATATTGTTTTCGCGTTTTCCCTGGTCGCCGTATATGATCCGTTCTTCGGGAATCGACAATGCCGGCTCCAGCATGGGGTCCTGTGCAGGTCTGGACATTACATTTTCCACGCTGTTGTATTCATGTACCTGTCCCAACAGCGCGATCCTGACGAATTCATAATCTTCCATCTCATAGCTGACATTGTCATTCGTATCCGATGTCATCTCGTTCAGAAACAGCGACCCGTCTTTCCCGCTGAGTTCAACACTGAACCAGCGTTCTTTTCCTTCGTGGTCCACATAACTGATCCCGTTGTTCGGAAGATCGCCGCTGAATACAAGAGCTGCCAGCAAAGGATGTTCCGGTGTCAGTTCGTCCAGATGATACCGTTCCGATACCAGATATTCAGGCACACCATTTGCGTCCATTGTTTTCAGGAACAATGATAAAACAGTAAAATCTGTTACCGGAGTTTCCGTCCGGAAGACGATCATGTTTTCTGCATTTGCCCCTTCTGCATAATAAATATCCGGAAGATAATCAAGGTCCTTATCCAGTTCATTTCTCCATACTGCAGAGACCGGATCAGTTCCCGTGTACGGGGTTGTCTGTACATCAGCTGTTTCCTGTATTTCCGGTGCAGCAGAAGGAGTCATATCAGGCGTACTCTCATTCTGTTTCTGTCCGGAGCCGCATGCGCTCAGCAATACCATTGCTGAAATGAGAAGAGATATTCTTTTTTTCATGGCTGTTCTCCGTTCTCTGTATCAATGATGATCCTGCATAAGATATGCACGGAATTCATCTGTATCAGACCAGTATTTGATTCCCCAGTTTTCAAAATTCCATTCATCGGAATATGGATTACACTCATAATCTACATACCACAGCAATCCTTCCCTTACCACGAAATTTGTCGGAAAATAATCAATATTCAATCCGGCCGAAAAGGCTTGTTCAGCCATCTTCCGTATCTGCCCGAGATAAATGCCTGTGTCCGCTCCGGAACGGACCAGATCAAATACGGTTTGACCCTCAATATACTCTTTCATGATCCGTTCCGCTTCAAAGTCGATCGCAAGCATTTCCGGAATCCTGATGCCTGCTTCTTTCAGCCGTCCGTAATCATGATACTCAGCTTCGATCTTGTTTCCGAAACTATAATAATCACATGGCTCGTGATGGATCTGTTTCAGTACAATATTGCGGTTCCCGCATTCAGCAAGGTATGAATAACCGCCTTTTCCATGCCCAAGCAGCCGGATGATGCGGCAGTCATGTCCGCATACAGATAAATGATCACACATCTGCTGTTTCCTTATACGAAGAAATTACTCTTTCCGGGGCGGAAGCGGACTGCCTTCCGGTTTTCCGTTCGGCATGAGGTACTGCTGGATAAAATCACTGTAGATCGTATTCAGTACCTTGTTTCTGAATGGCTGCAGATACGCTTCATTGAATGTATCTTCCGTACATGCCCATGGATGGGCAGTACCTTTATTCCAGTGATCCCTGACAAGATCAAGCACTTCTTCTCTCTGATGCACTGCAGAGAAGGCATTGCATCCGGCAAGGTCTGTGAACAGTTTAAAGTATTCTATGGAATTCTGATACATTCTAGCCTCGGGGAAGTTCGGCCAGACAGCAGAGCCGCCCATGACACCTACAGTCAGTTCTTCACCATGCAGGGAAGAATTGAATATAAAGGAAAGACATCCTGCGCTGTGTCCGGGAGTAGAAACACAAAACAGTCTCGTATCTCCGAGTTTCAGGCAGAGGCCGTCATCGACCAGGATATCCGCTTTTTCCGGACGCGGTTCAATAAATGCAAATTCTGTAGGTACTGTCTGGAGCAGGTTCCAGCCTGTCCTGCTGATGGCAAGCAGGACATCCGGGCATACATTTCTGATGAAATAAGGAACTCCTCCGTAATGATCGAAATGTTCGTGACTGACAACGATCAGCCTGATTTTGGCAGGATCAAGTCCCATACGTGCAAAACTTTCAGCAATATATGCTGCTTCAGCATCGCTGCTGCCGGAATCGATCATGATAAAGCCGTCACCTGTGTCGATCACAAGAACACCGACAGCACGTGTCCCCATCCAGTAAACATTATCAAACACCTTAAGCGGTTCGATCGGATATATTTCACCGCTTTTCGGAGGCTTTGAGAACTCCGGACACGGCTGATACGGAAGATATGGTTTGGAAAGTGAAACAGCAGCTGCTTCTTCAAGTGTAACTG
>CAMOPG010000176.1:0-4223 GCA_946622165.1 uncultured Erysipelotrichaceae bacterium | reverse complement strand
TCTCAAAGAACTCTGCGGCACCGCCTTCAATGCCGTCTGACACCATTTTGATCAGCAGGCACGGAACATCGTTCCTCAGACATGTCAGTGCAATGCCGGCACTTTCCATCTCACAGATGTCACAATGAAACTCTTCAGCGAGCTTTCTTTTTTTATCCGGGTTCCCGATGAACTTGTCTGCTGAAGCACAGTTCACAACATTCATCTGCGGACAGGCAGATAAAGCTGCGGCTCTGAGACGGTCATCGGTCGGGATCCAGACGGAAGGAAGCTCCAGATATCTTCCGGTCTCACTATGATCCGCTTCTGATGTGTCGAAGTCATAGTGGATGATCCGGTCGACCACACAGAGTCTGGATGTTTCCGCCTCCGGTGTCAATGCGCCGACGACACCGAAATTCAGAATGACTTCCGCACCGTTGTCGATCAGTGCCTGCGTGGCTGCGGCAGCAGCAATCTCGCCGGCTCCGCTGTGCACGACAGTGACTGTTTTTCCGCCGATCAGATAATCACCTGCTTCGCGTCCTGCCAGTTTATAGGACTTCAGTGCATTCCCGTACCGTTCCTTCACGGCGTGTATTTCCACTGCTGCGATCATTCCGTAGTCTGCCATATCCGCTGCCTCCATGTCCTGTTTTGGTAATTATAGACTGCGGCAATGGAAAACAGAAGGAAGATACGCAGCGTAAGCTGATGCACTGCTGGTTCTCTTGAAAGTAATGAAAGAAATGTTAGCACTCATATTGACAGAGTGACAAAGATGGGTATAATAATCTGTGTTAGCAAACGTTGCGCATGAGTGCTAATGCGCAGACACAGGAGGTTATGATGTTAAAACCGTTGCATGATTATGTAGTATTGGAAAAAGTTAAGGAAGAAGTAAAAACAGAAAGCGGTATTCTTCTGACAACAGGTCAGGCAAAAGATGAACCGTCACTGGGACTGGTTACAGCTGTAGGACCCGGCAAAGTTGAAAATGGAACACTGGTTCCGATCGAACTCGAACCCGGTCAGAAAGTCATCTATAAAAAGTATTCAGGAACAGAAGTCAAGCATGAAAAGAAGGATTATCTTCTGATCAGTGCAAATGATATTCTGGCAATTGTTGAATAAGGAGATCACGTAATATGGCAAAGGAAATCAGATATTCAAAAGATGCACGTCAGTCCATGCTGGACGGTGTCAATAAACTGGCTGATGCTGTGAAAGTAACACTCGGCCCCAAGGGACGCAATGTTGTCCTGGAAAAGAGCTATGGTTCACCGCTCATCACAAATGACGGCGTAACGATCGCCAAGGAAGTCGAACTGGAAGACAAGTTTGAAAACATGGGCGCGAAACTGGTCTACGAAGTAGCCAACAATACAAATGAGAGTGCCGGTGACGGTACAACAACAGCAACTGTTCTTGCACAGTCCATGATCACAAACGGTCTGAAAGCTGTTGATAAAGGCGCAAATCCTGTTCTGATGAGAGAAGGCATTGACAAGGCTGCCAAGGCAGTTGCTGAAGCTCTGCTCAAGAACTCCCATGAGATCAGTTCCTCTGAAGATATCAAGAACATCGCAACTGTTTCTTCCGGTGATGAAGAGATCGGTAAGATCATTGCGGATGCAATGGACAAGGTCGGCAAAGACGGCGTCATCAATGTTGATGAATCCAGAAGCTTTGAAACAGTTCTTGAAATGACAGAAGGCATGCAGTATGACAAGGGCTTCGTATCTCCTTACATGGTCACAGACCGTGAGAAGAATGAAGTAACTATGGAAAATCCGCTGATCATGGTCACAGACCAGAAGATCAACACGATCCAGGATATCCTGCCGGTACTGGAAGAAGTCGTTAAGTCCAACCGTGCACTGCTGATCATCGCTGATGACTTCGACAACGAAGTTCTCAGCACACTGATCATCAACAAGCTGAGAGGCACATTCAATGTTGTCGCTACTAAGGCTCCCGGCTTCGGTGACAATGCAAAGAACCAGCTTGGTGATATCGCATGCATGACAGGTGCAAACTTCTATGCAAAAGACCTGAACATGAACCTGGCTGATATGAAGGTCACGGACATGGGTTCTGCTGCAAAGGTTGTTGTAGGCAAAGACAAGACAACGATCCTCGGCGGAAAAGGCGATAAGGAACTCGTTGCACAGCGTGCTGCTGAGATCCGTACAGCAATCGAAAATACAAAGTCAGACTATGACAAGAAGAAGCTGATGGAACGTCTGGGCAAGATGACAAACGGCGTTGCCCTGATCAAAGTCGGCGCTACAACTGAAACAGAACTGAAGGACAAGAAGCTCCGTATTGAAGATGCTCTGAACGCTACCAAGGCTGCAGTTGCCGAGGGTGTCGTTACAGGCGGCGGACTTGCACTGGTTGAAGCATATCAGGATGTCAGAGATACACTGAAGTCCGATATCGTTGATGTACAGCGCGGTATGAACATCGTTCTCGATGCTCTGAAGGAACCGATCATGCAGATCGCCGAGAATGCCGGCTATGACGGAAATGAGATCTATGAAGCTCAGCTTGCCAAGGAAAAGAACTTCGGCTTCAACGCCAAGACAGGTGAATGGGTCGACATGTTCAAGGACGGCATCATTGATCCGACAAAGGTTACACGTTCCGCTCTGCTGAATGCCGCAAGCATCTCAGGTCTGTTCATCACAACAGAAGCAGCGATCGCCGAGATTCCTGAAAAGAATCCGACGCCTGCTCCTGCAATGCCTGAATATTAATAAACGGCAAACATCCTGCCGGCTGTGAAAATACAGCCGGTTTTTTTCATGCCGCGGGCATGGTTCTTTCCTTTTTTGCATGCATGCACATATACAAGCGTGTTTTCACATGTTTACAATAATTGCTGTAGGAAAAAAGGAGAAACGATTCATATGGAATACCAGGTTTCGGAAAAAGTCAGCACAGCGCTGAAAACACTGACAGAACGTTCTGATGTACAGGACGCACTCAGCTTTATGGAAGCAGACCAGGAGAACATCATTCAGAGACAGATGGAACTGACCCTGATCCCCGCTCCGACATTCCACGAAGAAAACAAGGCCGCAAGACTGCTTGAAATGTTCAAGGAGGAAGGTCTGGAAGACTGCCACATCGATGAATTCGGCAACGCTGTCGGTCTGAGAAGAGGCACAGGCGGCGGAAAGACGGTCCTTGTGGAAGGCCACATGGATACCGTATTCCCGCTGGATACAGAACTGAAAATGGTCCGTGAAGACGGCTGGATCAGATGCCCGGGCATTGTGGATGACACAAGAGGATGCGCATCCGTACTTTCAACGATCCGCGGACTGAACGCTGCAGGCATTCAGACAAAAGGCGACATCTATTTTGTCGGCACGACACGTGAAGAAGGCATGGGCGCACTGGGCGGAATGAAGGACTATGTCACACATCATCCCGAACTGGAAGCCAGCATCTCCATTGATGGCGACGGCTATCAGCAGATCGTTTATCAGGCGACCGGCATCTATACATATGAATTCAACTTCTACGGCATCGGCGGACATGCCAGCGGCGCTTTCGCAAAGGTAGCCAATCCGCTCCACGCTGCAGGCAGAGCGATCGCAAAGATCGCCGAGCTGCAGGTACCGGAGAGCCCCCGCACAACATTTGCTGTGACAGGTGCTTATGCAGGAAGCTATTCCGCGATCCATGCCATCGTTGACAAGGCTACGATCACGCTGAACTTCCGTTCCTCCGATCAGACAGAACTGCTGAAGCTGAAGGACAAGATCTTTGCATGTGTCGAAGAAGCCTGCAAAGAAGAAACAGACAGATGGGGCAAAGACACGATCACATATGATTACAAACATGTATGTGACATCAACGCCGGCACACAGGACTCCCATACACCGATCGTTGAAGCAGCTATGGCGATCTCTGAATTCCTGGGCTGTGAAGAACCCAAGCTGGCAGAGGGCGGCGCTACGAACTGCTCCAGAGCGATCGAAGTCGGTCTGCCTGCGGTATGTCTGGGCGGCGGCTCCGGATATGATTCCAGATGCCATTCCCTGGCGGAACAGTTCCGTGAAGAAGGCGCGTACAAAGGATGCCAGATCGCAATGCTGCTGGCACTGATGTGCGCAGGTACGGAAACAACGGAATCAGTGATCGGATAATACAGAAGAAGCGGCAGAAATGCCGTTTTTCTGTGCGCAATGCTAAAATATATGTCAGAGGTGCATATGGCAGATTTCTAT
>CAMOPG010000175.1:0-4343 GCA_946622165.1 uncultured Erysipelotrichaceae bacterium | reverse complement strand
TTTCAGAAACGAATATGGTGGCAACATAGCTGCCGTCTTCCCTGCGGGAAACACCGCCGCATTCATCGATCGCCATACCGAGCTGGACGCCCCTGCTTTTCAATTCATCATGCAGGATCTGTCCGGCAGCACCGGGTCCGCCCATGATCTCCTCGTTATATCCGAACGCAAGATAAAGATCATAATCAGGAACAAATCCATCTGCGATCAGCAGTTCCAAAGCATCCAGATATGCCTGGATATTGCACTTGGAATCTGTTGTTCCTCTGCCATGCAGAATGCCTTCCTCATCCAGATGACCTGAAAAAGGAGGATATTTCCACATTGCATGATCTCCTTCGGGAACAACATCCTGATGTGCTGTCATCAGGAGCGGAAGCTGCTCAGACTTCCCGGTTCCCTTCCATGTATACAACAAGGCACATTTGCCTATCACTTCCCGCTTTAATGTACGATGCACCAACGGATAAGCTTCTTCCAGATACGCATGCAGCTTTTTGAATTCTTCGACACGTGTCTTTTCAGGATCACTGCTGGAAACGGTAGGAATCTGTACCATACCCTGGAGATGCTTAATAAACAGATCTTTATCAAACTTCATAATACAACTGCCCTTTCTTTGAACTACATTATACAGATTTGAATCACCTGCGTCATGAATACCACACTGTATTCTCCGGTAAATCGGAAGCCTGTATGAAATTTATGAAAACGCGCTGTATTTCCGTACATAACACCTATGTTCAGAAATACAGCGCTGTTGATTTACTCATGATCAGAGACGTATCATCTGATATCCGATCCCGACATGTGTCTGGATCATACTCTGTTCACTGTCATCCGTCTCCAGTTTCTTCCTCAATGATGTAATGAACACTCTCAGCGAACCGGAATCATTTTCCGATGCACTCCCCCATATCTCTCTGATGATATAGTTCCGCGTCAATACTTTGCCGATATTCACAGCAAGCAGACAGAGCAGCTTATATTCGATCGGCGTCAGTTTCAGTTCATTCTGATTCAGATATGCAAGTCCTGCAGCGTAATCGATTCTGAGCTTCCCATTCACAAATTCCGGGTTCTCCGGATACTCTTTTTTCATCAGAACCGATCTTCTCTGGGCTGCCCGTATCCTTGCCATCAGCTCCTCTACAGAAAACGGCTTTGTCAGATAATCATCTGCGCCGGCATCCAATGCTTCGATCTTGTCTGCTGTTTCACTGCGTGCACTCAGAACAATGATCGGTATCTGCGACCATGTACGCACCCTTCTGATCACTTCGATCCCGTCCATGTCAGGCAGTCCCAGATCAAGCAGAATGATATCCGGCTGATGCGATGACGCCAGCATGATCCCGGATGCTCCGTTCGCAGCCGTGAGCACATTATATTCATGCATGGACAATGTCGAAGAGATCAGGTTTCTGACCGAATTGTCATCTTCTATTGTCAATATCTGGATCTGTTTCATTGATATTCACCTCATTCACCGGAAGTGTAAATGTAAATACTGCTCCATGCGGATCATTATACGACACATATATTTCCCCTTGATGCGCTTCTACAATGGTTCTGCACAAATACAGGCCCAGTCCGCTGCTCCTTGATTTGTCGGAGACTTCATTCCCGCAGCTGTAGAAGATATCGAAGATCTTTTCCTTCTGATCGTCAGGAACACCCGGACCGTTATCAGCTACTTTCACCAGAAGTTTATTCCCTGCCTGTTCATAGCTGATCTCAATACGTGAATGTTCCTGTGTATACTTGATCGCATTGTTGACGATATTGATGATCACCTGAACGATCAGTTTGCCGTCAACCTGAACAAACACAGGATCAGATCTGTGGAACACGATGCTGTGTCTGTCCTTCAGCCGGTTGATATGCCTGAGCGCTTCATCAATAATATCTCCGATCTCTTCGATCTGGATCTGAAGCTTTACTTCTTCCTGATTCATCCTCGAAACAGAAAGAAGATTCTCCACAAGATCGATCAGCCAGCTTGAATCATCAAACATATCCTGATACATCTCATTTCTGATGGCCGGATCGATCTGATCTCCGCTGTTCAGCAGATTGCTGGCATTGCCGTATATGCCTGTGAGCGGTGTTCTGAGATCGTGAGAGATCGTCCTCAGAAGATTTGCACGGTATTTTTCGTTCTGTGCTGCAAGCTCTGCCTGTTCCCTCGCATGCCGGTTGAACATATTTGTCAGTGCCAGCGAGCACTCTGAAACGATCGACTGGGCAATGTTCATCTCATCTGTATCCAGAGGCTGATCCGCTGTATCAACGCTGAAACAGCCAATGTCCATCCTGTTGATGCGTACCGGAAGATTCAGATACTTCTGATCTCCCTTCTGCACTTCCTTTGCATACAGGACTTCCCGTTTGAGCAGCTTGCGGATCTGTGTCAGAGTCGCATGAATGATCTCATCCTCAGTTTCAGCAAGATCCAGCATCTTGTTGGTATCCAGAAGGATCATCGTACGGTTGACGGTCTCAGCTGACTGCTTAGCCGAGTATTTCAGACGTACTGCAAGCGTGCTGGTGATAAACGAGACCAGAAACATGACCAGGAACGTAAACGGATAACCTGTTTCATATACAAACAGCGTAAAACGCGGTTCGGTAAACAGAAAATTAAACAGCACAACACTTGCTGTAGAACTGATCAGACTGTAGATCTGGTACTCCGTCACAAGTGAAAGAACAACAGCGCCAAGGATGAATACCATGATGATATTTGCCTCGGAAAAATGACTCAGATAAAACACTTCACCGATCAGCGTCACTGCCGCAAATACTGCCACAGACTTCAGAAGATCCATCCAGGAGAACCCGAACAGGCCGCCCAAACGGTTCAGACTGTAAGTTTTCATGTCCTTATCAGGAATGATATCGATTGCTATATCCGACACATATTTCAGAATCTGATCCAAAAGCGAACGCTTCAGCCATTTGCCGCTTCTGTGCATACTGCGTCCGATCACGATCCTGGTAATGCCGTTTGCCTCCGCAAACTGGCTGATCTGGAAAGCAATATCATCACCCTTGATGTATTTCACATCAGCACCGTTCGCACGAGCCAGTTCCGTATTCTGCTTTAAGCGTTCTTCATCCTGACTGGAAGTGCCGTAATACGGTGAAGGAGACTGTACATACAGGGCTGTCAGCCTGGCATCAAGTGATGTCTTCATCTGGGCCGCATATAAAATCACCTTCGCATTCGAAGGCGAAGATGACAAGCATACAAGTATATGCTCATCCTGATATTTTCTTTGATATACGCTTTCGTTCATGACCGAAATCCTTTTCCAGCAAAAATCGGTGTTGGTTTTCTTCAGTTGTGTCGTCTTCTTTCACACGATGAAGCTGAAGATCGATCAGGTAACTGCTTAGTTTGTTGGCACTGTACAATGCGAGGCCCATCATTATGCATGTTCCAACCAACAGCACAAATTCCATAGATATCATAGCATACCCGGATCATTCATCTGCGGCTAAACATCTTCTGAACGTCCTTATAGGCCCCTGCAACAAGCAAAGACGTATCTGATGTGAACCGTGTTTCAGGTGTCAGCATAATATTTGTCTTTCCGTTTTCTTTGATTCCGACAATATTCACACTGTATTTTTTTCTGACATCCAGCTGACCAAGTGTTTTGCCGATCCAGGGTGCGGGTACCTGCACTTCAAACAAAGCCGTATCCTGGTCGATCTCAAAAAAATTGAGGATATGTTCCGTCCCGAATCGGAATGCGATCCATTCTCCAAGCTGTGCTTCTGGATAAACGACCTCATCTGCACCGTTGCGCTGAAGGAACTTCGCATGAACATCACGGCAGGCTCTTGCCACCACAAAACGGGCACCAAGCTCTTTCAGCAGACTGGTGGTTTCCAGTGAGCTCTGAAAATCATCACCGATCGCTACGATGCACATATCAAAATCCCTGACACCAAGCTTCCCAAGAAACCTGCTGTCTGTACTGTCACCGATCTGTGCGTATGTCACATAGGAAATCACGTCATTGATCGATGATTCTTTAATATCCACTGCCATTACATCATGGCCAAGATCATACAGTTTACGTGCTGCATGCCTTCCAAAACGGCCCATGCCGATCACCAATACTGATTTCATATTATGATATACCTCCGCTGCCTCCGGTAATTTATGTATATCATTCAAAGCATTAAGACAGTGTTAACATTGGTGTCCGCCCCGTTAAGATTGTGTTAAGAAAAAGCCGGGTCAATGACCCGGCTCTGAAACTGTTATATCAGTGACCGCCTCTAGGACCGCCAAAGCCGCCCTGTTTGCCTCCGAAGCCACCCTGCTG
>CAMOPG010000174.1:0-4486 GCA_946622165.1 uncultured Erysipelotrichaceae bacterium | reverse complement strand
TGATCGCAAGGGCAAATGCCAGTGATGAGATCAGATTACGGAACAGTGTTTTGAAATCTGCCGCATTGTTGATGACTCCCATACCTACGGTGCTTCTGTCAATCAGTTCCATGATTGCCCATACCACCAGCGGTACTGCAATTGCCTTCGCCAGATGGATCAGTGTATCTTTCGTATTGCTGTTCATAATCATTCCTCCTCATCACTGACATTATTCAGTCTGATTTTTCTGTTTCTTCTGCTTTGTTATTACTTCATCTTTGCGGAGATCGCATCGAAGTCATATTTGTAGATATTGTTCTGGAAATCTTCATTTGTTGCAGCGCCGCCTCTTTCTGTGATCAGGGAGTTGACGAAGTCGATATCTGCTACCCACTTGCCGGGCTGGTCCCATGTAGACATTTCTTCCAGCTGTTCCGGAGTCGTAACTGCGTTCATGCGGAACAGGTTGACGGATGTTTCACCGTTTGTGAGATTGACATCATGATGTCCTGTCAGCGTGTTGTATACTTTTGCGAATGCCATTGCGGATACGATGGATGTGAACTTGACTGTGGACATGGAGAGCGTCTGGTTGCCGAAGGAATCCTTTGTGCCGATCGCTGTCTTCAGCGCGTCGCCGAATGTTCCGAAGCCGATCCATGTGAAGTCTTTGTTCATCGCTGTTTCAAGTTCGCTGATCGCTGTACCGACATTTCCGATGACGTTCGGGGAAGTCAGGATATAGTCATAATTGCCTGTCTGCAGAGCTGCTGTGAAGCCTTCGAGCCAGCCGTTCTGGTTAGGTCCGCCGGGATAGCAGTATACGGCGATACCCTTGTCGTTTGTGCCTTCGATCGGTGAAGAGGACTGGTAGAGTTCTTCTTTTGTCAGGTCAAACTTCAGGCCGTACAGTTCTTCCAGAGCTGCCAGCATGTTGGAAGAGATCTCAGTCTGCTGTGCATTTCCCTGATATGCCATACCTGTAGCGATCAGATAGCCGTGTTCTTCGGATGTATCGATGTTCGCTTCCATCCATTCCTTGAACAGACGTCCTGTATCCGGCTGGTCTGCCATGAATCCGCCAGAGAAGTTGTCGTAAGCTGCTTTGTATGTATCGTCATTGTCTTTGTTGCGTCCGCCGTTTTCCGTGAATACCATGCCGAGTTCAGCTGCTTTCTGAACAAGCTGTTCGGTGTTTGCGCCGACCGGATAGTAGTTGATCACTGCTTCGCATCCTGCATCTGCAGCATTCTCAAGGAATGACAGTGCAGCGTCAAGATCCTGGATCGCTTCGGAGAACATGAATTCAACATTGTATTCAGGACCGATGTAGTTTTTGAAGTATTCAGCTCTGTTTGTGCTTTCGTCGTTGAGCTGTACTTCAAGGATAGCGATCTTATGACTCTTTCCGGAATCGCCGCCTTCAGATCCGCCGGATGAAGATCCTTCGGAAGCGGGTGCGCCGCCGCTGCAGGCTGCCAGCATGGAAGCTGCCAGGGTAAAGGTTGTTGCTTTTTTCATCAGATTTTTCAGTGACATTTTCTTTCTCCTTTTATCAATAATGATGTTCACCATTTGTTTCTTAATTCAGAACTGCTGTCTGGAAGGAAGTGTCTTGGGACGCTCGCTGTTCAGGAATACCAGAAGCAGGAAGATGATACCGCGGACACCCTGGATCATTGTGGAAGAAACACCCAGCATCAGGAGTCCTTTATCGAGGATCGTTACAGTGATCGCACCGATCAGGCCTGCGTAGCAGTTTGATTTCGTGCCGCCGAAGATCGACATACCGCCCAGGACCGTTGCCAGCATGACGTTCATGCCCATGCCGTTTCCGACGTTCTGCGCTACATTCGCTGTTCTGAGTGTCTGGAAGACGCCTGCGATGCCGACGCCGATGCCTGCGAACAGGAAGGACAGATAGAGCGTTTTTGTTTTGTTGATACCTGTCTGTACCGCGCAGTTTTCGTTGCCGCCGATGAAGCGGAGCTTGCGGCCGATCGCTGTTCTGTGATACAGGATCAGGCATGCTATGAAGTATACCGCAAACAGGATATATCTGAGGCTGCCTTCCAGCGACTGGCATGTTTTGAAGTCCACTTTCAGAGGTGTGGCTCCGACAAGTGTCTGGCACAGCGCGCTGTAGATCGACTGGGCAACGATCGCGACCATTGCCGGCATGATATGGAAGACCACGCCCATCGTGCAGTTGACCATCATCAGCAGGATGCCTGAGATCAGTGTAACAATGATCAGGGCCGTCATACTGCCGGATGTCTGATACACCATTGCGCCGATGACACAGGCCAGACCCATGACACTTCCGATCGAGAAGTCAATGTTACCGGTCGTGTAGATGAATGCTGCGCCGGTTGCCAGCGTTCCAATGATCAGGGACTGGTTGAAGATGCCTTTGATCACCGTTGTGCTGAGGAACCTTCCCCCGGTCAGTGCAACGAAGAGGAAGAAGAGTACTACCAGCATTGCCAGCGGGAAGATGATCGGGAAGAAGCGGTGGTTTTTGATGATGTTGATACGGTCACCGAGCGTCAGCTGAGGTGCGCGTTCTTCATTTGCAATATCTTTTACTGTCATCGTTATTCCCTCCTTCTCAGATCATGCAGTCGATCAGTTCTGTATTGTCGAAGCCGTCCGGTCTCAGGAATTCTCCTGTGACCTTGCCGTCTTTCATGATCAGCAGCCTGTCTGCCATACCGCAGAGCTCGGGAAGTTCTTCCGAGATCAGGATGATCGATTTTCCTGCTTTTTTCATGTCATTGATCAGTTTGTACATCGAAGCCTTGACACCGATGTCAACGCCTCGTGTCGGGCAGTCCAGGATCAGGACCTCCGCGTCCGCTGCCAGCCACTTGCCGAAGACGACCTTCTGCTTGTTTCCGCCTGACATTGCGCTGACCGGCTGGAACATGTCGTTGCACTTGATCGCCAGATTGTCGATCTGCAGCTGTGCGTAATCTCTTTCTTTCTTATCTGAGATAAAGAATCCGAGACCGCGGTTCGCTTTGTATCCGGTGGACTGGATGTTGACCGCGATCGATCCGTTCAGGACCAGTGATTCCAGGTCTCTGTTCTTTGATACATAACCCATCCGGTTATTGAATGCAATTTCCGGTGTTGTGATCTTTGTACCGTTTTCCATCAGGGTAACGCTGCCGGTAATAATGTCTTCCAGACCGTACAGCGCTCTTCCCAGTGTATGCATACCGCACTCCGACAGACCGCCGATGCCGAGGATCTCGCCCTTATGAAGTTCCAGATCGAAGCAGAGCAGGTCATTCATCGTCGTCAGGTTTTCTGCTTTCAGGACTACTTCATCACTGTATCCGTCCATATCGGAGCGGTAATAGTCACCTTTTACTTCACGGCCGATCATCATCTTTTTGATCAGGTCAGGATCATATTCATCTTTTTCCAGTGAACCGATGATGTCGCCGTCGCGGAGCACTGTCAGCGTATCACATTTATCCATGATCTCTTCCAGGTCATGGCTGATGAATACGACTGCCTTGTTGTCATCCGCTGCTTTTCTCATCAGTCTGTAGAGGATCTCTCGTCCGCTTTCGGAGAGTGCTGTTGTTGTTTCGTCTACTACGAACATTTCCGGATCATGTGCCATCGTCTTGGCGATCTCGATCAGCTTGCGCTGTTCCATGTTGTAGGTTCTTGTCACTCTTGCGGCATTGATATCCGTAACACCGATGTTTTCCAGAGCTTTCTGGGCTTCTTCGACCATCTTTCTCTTGGAAATGATCGGACCGGCTTTGAATCTGTCGTAGTCACCGATGAAGATGTTTTCCGCTACTGAGATCGTCGGGACCGTACCCATTTCCTGGACGATGATACCGATACCGTTATGCAGTGCTTCCAATGAATCCTTCGGTTTCCAGGGCTGTCCCTTGTAGAACATTTCCCCGCTTGTTGCCGGCTGGATCCCGGCGATGATGGATGTTACTGTTGACTTTCCTGAACCGTTTTCTCCGATCAGTCCGCGGATCTCTCCGCGCTTGATGGTCATATTGACGTTGTGCAGGGCAACTGTAACTCCGAAGTTCTTATTCAGGTCTTTTACCTCTACCAGAACTTCCCCTTTTTCAGCCATACGCAGCACCTCCCGAGTCTGTCTGAAGCTTTTTGCTTCCTTGCACCTATAAGATAGCTTTCCGTAGCATACCCTCACTACCTTTTTCGCGATACATCAGCACCAGTTTTTCGACATGTTGAAATTCCGTTAACAAAAAAACGACTTTCCTGTATCGGAAAATCGTAAGCTGCATATTCGGATCCGGCGGTACCCGGACTGTAAGGCAGGTTTATTTATTCTTTTCCTTTTCTTCTGCCGGGGTGATGCCGAACTCTTTTTTATATGACGCTGAGAAATGCGAGAAGTTGGTATAGCCGAGCTGGATCGCAACACTGGAAACGGACAGAGATGTTGTCTGCAGGAGTTCCCTTGCGGCATTCATCTTCTGCTGGATGATATAGG
>CAMOPG010000173.1:0-4591 GCA_946622165.1 uncultured Erysipelotrichaceae bacterium | reverse complement strand
TTCATGACCTTCAGCAGTTCCCTGTTCAGCAGCAGGCCCATGATATGGATCCTGTCATTGCCTTCGGACTCCTTCTTCAGCATGTCCATCGCTTCGCCTGTACCGTAATAGTACAGGTCATAGCCGTGGTCACCCCACTGGTTGAAGGCACGGACAAATGTCATGACGCCGTTCTGCTCATCGATCTCTCCGGCAAAGATGATCGACTTGTTCCGTTCGGTGACCGTCTCACGTTCAACATTGATATCGCACAGTCCTTCCATGACAATATAGGGCTTGTGTTTCGGATTCAGCTTTTCATCCATGTATTTCGTGAGGAATACATAGCTGCCGCACCAGGACATGATCCTGTAAACGATCTTTGCGTACAGGCCGTCTCCTGAGAAATGCTCAGGCAGATCGGTGACGATGCCGGTATCCGGCATGCCGCGGAGTTTGCTGGCGGCAAGCGCACCGACTGCGTTGTCGATGGAAAGAACATCGATCACACAGGCGCCGTATCTTGCATACAGTGTATGGAAGAAGGCACCCAGAATATTCCAGATGGTCTTGATGCCGGGCACATTGATCGAAAGCGAATAATGATACATGCCGTGGTTCTTCAGTTTTTTGAAACGGTAATCAACAATGGCATCAGACGCAAGCACTGATGTATCGCATTCGATCGTCCTGCCGTTGAGTGCAAAGCCCTCGGCGATCAGCCGGTTGAACTTCTGTGCCTGCTGGCCGGGACGTTCTGCTTTTGTGTAAAGTTCTTTATAAATATCCTCTTCCACAAGGTTTGAGAAGAAATAGAACGGTTTCGGTTCCCTGAGCGAACACTGCAGACCATATCCTGCGATCATCGGAAACAGAAGTGAGGGAAGCTTGTCAGTGAAGATCAGGAAAATATCAAACAGATCAACGACCACAAGACCTGCGCAGAATACAGCCAGTGTCCGGCTGACCTTCTTCAGGCCATGGAAGCAGTCCCTTCCGATCAGGGAAAAGGAAAACAGACCAGTAATGCCTGACATTGCAAGAATGTTCAGAAGGATGTTGTGCGCATTTGTATATTTGTGGTAGCGGATAATGGATCCTTTGCCGATCGCCAGATTCGCAGCCTGATAGATATTGCCCAGTCCGAATCCCAGCAGCGGCTTCTTCAGGAACAGCTGTACGGCATCTCGCCAGATCCTGTAGCGGTTGCCTGTCAGCTTATCAAGCAGCAGCACGATGCCTTCACCTGAGCGGATATATTCCATCTTTGTTAATGTAACTGCACCAAGTCCGGCAGCCATCAGGACCAGCACGGCAAATACGATCCACTTCGTCTTTTTCCCGCCTTTCGGCAGCATCAGCATCGCGAATACCGCAGCTGTGCCCACATAGACCGACCGGCAGCCTGCCGCCGCAAGACCTGCAGCCTGCACGGCAAGATTGACCATGTCAAAGCCTTTGGACACGCCTGTCTCATGGTCATTGAGGAAATACAGACTCAGCATGCCGGAGCAGAAGGCATTGATGCCAAGCTGGTTGCTGTTCTGATAGAGACCTCCCAGGATCAGCTTTCTGAGATCAGCATTCCATTTCACGACCGATTCAATGTCATTGGCAAATACATGCGTGACGCCCTGCGCTGCAAGTGCAGGACCGGCCAGCGCACATATCAGTGAGCCTGCGCTCATCAGGAAGGTCAGACACGTGATGCTGCGGAAAATGATGCGGATATAGCGCTTCAGTTTGGCAAGGTCTTCCTCTCCTGTATACAGCATCGTCGCAAACAGCAGGTTGAACATTTCCATCCAGCGGATCAGGCTGTAGACATCGGAATACTGCAGATTGACCAGGATGCTCACCAGCATGACTGCCATCAGAAAGATCAGTGCCCGGTTCTTTGTGAAGAACTTCAGCCTCCCGTGGATCAGCACGATCAGAACATACAGACCGCTGATCAGCGTGCAGACATAAAAAAACAGGCTGGAATCAAAATCAAACAGATTCACGAAGAATCCGATCAGTATCGATGCAGCTGCCGTAAACAGCTGTATGATCTTGCAGTTTGTCAGAAAATCCTGATTCAGCCTCATTTTATTCTCCCAGATCAAGGCAGAGCTGCTCAAGGCGCAGCGCTTCCTTTGCAATATTATAGCCTTTTTTCGTGATTTCATCCGTATAATCACGCCGCTGCTGACAGCAGGCAGAAAGGCATGTGTCAGCCCACTGTTCAGGTGTGTCATTCAGTGATCTCATATGCACCAGGTCTGTCAGCACGACTTCTTCAGAGATCGTATCTGACAGGATACACGGAAGCCCGCTGTTCTGGGCATCGATGACCGTGATCGGCAGGCCCTCGTAGAGTGAGGGAAACAGCAGTGCATCTGCCGCATTGAAATAATCGTTCAGCCGGTTCGTAAATCCGGCAAATACAACCGAATCAGAGATCCCGTATCCGGATACCTTCTGCACGATGGACTGCTTCAGCGGTCCGTCTCCGATGATGATCAGCCTGGCATTGCTGTTCTTCTTCAGGATCTCATTGAACACATCCACCGCAAAACCGATATTCTTCTGCTCTTCCAGTCTGCCAACAGCCAGAAACAGCTTTGTATCATCACTGACGCCAAGTTCCCTGCGCATCCCGATGCGTTTTGACTCATCGAACCTGTATTCTTCACAGTTAATGGCATTCATGATGTATGTGACCTGAGGGGACTCAGCCATCTTTTTCCCGTACAGGTATTCCCCTGCATTTTTAGAGCAGGCAAGATAGACATTCGCATACTTCTTATAATTCATGATGAACAGCTTGTTGCGGATGCTCTTGAGCGGGTTGTCGCTCAGTCTGGTATTGAAGCTGTGAATGATGCGGTATGGCACGCCGTATTTCTTTGCAGGCTTCAGCACCATGCCGACCTGGCCCGGATATGTCAGATGGACGATATCATATTCCCTGGCGTGCACACGAAAAAACTCATCTGTCAGACGCAGCAGTTTCACATATGCCTTCATCGTCAGCTCGGGCAGGTAATAGATCCTGGTATCCTTTTTCCGTATCGCCTTCTGGAATACGGTATCACGCTGTTCCGTATAGATCAGGAAATCAACATGCACACGGTCATCAAAGTGTGTCGTAAAATCACGGACAAAGATGCCTACCCCGCCGGTCGGTTCATTTGCGAGCACATACAGGATCCGCTTCATGACTTCTGCCCCTTCAGTTTCCGGTAGACTGCCCTGAGCAGATCATATGTACCTGTCGCGTGCGCTGCCTTCAGGATGACGCCCTGGGTCTTCGCAACGACCCTGCGCTTTGTCTGCAGCAGCCTGACCTTCAGATCAGGTTTTCCTGCATTTTTGATCATCGCATCGATCAGCTGCACATCATCCCTGTCTTTGCCTTCATTTCTGTTTTTCTTGAAATTCCTGACCTGTTCCAGCGTCAGGAACTTTTTCCCAAAGTATACAAAATATTTCTCCGGATCATTGACCGCTTCGGAAGCAGTCATTCCGTAGTATTTCAAAAGATCATTATGGGAACCGGGCAGATCATCCATGGAAATGAAATCCAGGTCTTCTGCCTGACGCATGCCGTAGAGCGCCAGCACGATGGAACCGGTCAGTACGGTCCTGCTGAAGTCAAAGCTGTCGGATTCCTTCAGCAGCCTGAATGTATTCGGGAATCTGGTCGACTGGCACTGATTCATGAATGAAACGGTCTGTCTGCTTAAGAGCAGTTCCGACATCAGAACCGTCTCCTGCTGGTTGTCTGTCGCATGCATGGAATGCTTTTCCAGACCGAACAGATCTCTCAGCTGTTCCTTGACTGCAGTCACCTCGGCATAATCGCTGACTTCAATAAAGTAAGCTTTGACGGGATCGAATGTCGGGAAACAGGGAACCAGCTTCCGGTAGACGCCGGAGAATCCGTCCCCATCATGATCCTGAGCCCATGAGTATTCCTGATAGATCTGTGCCAGGTAATGGAATGCGCCGTTCTCATTCAGAGAAACTTCTTTCTTATAAATGATCCCGAAGTGTTCCTGCAGGATCCGTTCGACTTCTTCATCATGTCCTTTTGCGGAGGGCCAGATATTGACACAGGCACAGTGATCCTTCGCCCTGATGTATTCCAGTACCATCTGATCCAGGACATCCGGGTCCGTTCCGCGCTCCATAAACCACTGATACGGATACCTGTCATATTCTGCCGCAACAGGCAGGCAGATCACCTTGACAGGGATGTTCAGCACATATGCGCACGCGATCCGATGCGCCCCGTCCATCGGCTGCATATCCGGATCTACGGGGATGGGAAGCGCCTCATCTGAATATCCGTGCGCCTTCATCTGTTCATAGAGCTGTTCAAAGGCATCAATAAAAGCCTGGGCACCTGATTTATGGCTTCCTGCTTCCACAAAGGAGTCCCTTGTCATGACGCGTACATGTTCAAGGTACATTTTCCTTGCATATGCAGGGGCTGTATCCTTCAGCTTGAGATACAGGATCTTAGCCATGATGTCCAGACGGTTCCGGTTGATGAGCCGGCCGGCATCGATCTCCTCAACATGAAAAGCCATATCATCCGAAAGATGATAGGCATTGAAAACAA
>CAMOPG010000172.1:0-4687 GCA_946622165.1 uncultured Erysipelotrichaceae bacterium | reverse complement strand
ACAGGATCCATATCATGGGCCTGCTGCTGAACAGGGAACTGCTGAAGGTCATGAATCGTGCGACGATGCTGGTCAATCCCCGTCCGATCCACCAGGATTTCGTAAAGTATTCCTTCCCCAGCAAGGTCATGGAATACATGAATACCGGAACATATCATGCCAGCAGCCATCTTGCCTGCATCCCCGATGAGTATTTTGAATACATCGGTGACATGGGAGACGGCTCCACGGAAGACATTCTCAAATTCCTGAAGGAATTCGAACATATGACGCCCGAATACCTGAATGAACAGGGAAGAAGGGCTCAGGAATTTGTCCTGAAGTACAAGAACAACGCAGTGCAGGCTGCCCGGATCGCAGAACTGCTGGATGGCATGTATGAATAACCGTGTCGTGAAAAATGCAGGCTGGATCATCGGAGCGAAGGTCTTCCAGATGTTCCTGGGCCTGTTTATCAGTGCCTGGACGGCAAGATATCTGGGACCGTCCAATCTCGGACAGATCACATATGTTGCCTCGTTTGTATCATTCTTCTCATCCCTGGCAACACTTGGCCTCAACAGCGTCATCATCAAGGAACTGATCGACCATGAAGACAGGCAGCACTATGTGCTCGGTACATCCATCATCATGCGTCTTTGTTCCAGCTTCCTGTCAGCGTTGTGTGTGCTCGGTATTATTACCATACTGAATCCGGGCGACAGGCTGATGACATGGATCACGCTGCTGCTGTCGCTGTCACTGATCTTTGAATCCTTTGAGATGTTCAATTACTGGTATCAGTCCAAGCTGCAGTCCAAGGTAACATCCATCATCCAGACAGTCACCTATGTAATCGTCGCTGCCTGGAGACTGACAGGTCTGATCCTGAACCGTGATGTCCTGTGGTTTGCCTTTGCAACATCACTGGAATCCATCTCGATCGCCGTCATGCTGTACCTGTCATACAGGAAGCGCCGTCAGTATCCGCTGGCCTGGGACAGTGGTCTGGCAAAGGAAATGCTGTCAAAGAGCCATCACTTCATCTATTCCGGACTGATGGTAGCCATCTACAGCCAGATGGACAGCATCATGCTGAAGGAATTCATCGACGCCGGAGCCACCGGATATTACAGTACCGCGACCGGCATCAATACCATGTGGTCATTCATTCTCGTTGCCATCATTGATTCCGTTTATCCGACGATCGTTGAAGCGAAAAAGGCGGGTGATGAAGATCAGTATCATCACCGGATCATCCAGCTCTACAGCATCGTCTTCTGGCTCAGCTCACTGGCATCCATTGCGATCATGATCATCGCGCGTCCGCTTGTGCTGATGCTGTACGGAAGCGAATATCTGCCGTCTGTGAGCTGTCTGAGGATCGTCACATGGATCAATACATTTGCTTATCTGGGTGTGGCAAGAGGTGCCTGGATGGTATGTGAAAACAACCAGGTATATCAGAAATACATCCTCGGGATCGGTGCGGCAGTGAACGTCGTGCTCAACGCATTGTGGATCCCGATCTTCGGCATCGCCGGAGCTTCCTTTGCGACGCTCGTCACACAGATCGTCACGTCCATGCTGGCGCCGCTCCTGTTTCAGCGCACCCGTGAAAATACGCTGTTCATTCTGAAGGGCATGAACCCGGCGGTATTCTTCCGTGTGATCAGATCACTGATCGCAGGAAGAAGACAGAAGGGCTGATTTTGACGGAGCACCGCAGTTACTCTATACTTTGTTTTGCGAAAGGTTTGTTGTATGGATCAGGTAATCGGAAAACTGAAATCAATACTGCTGTCGGAAGGAAACTGCACGCTGTTTTTCATGATCGCATTAAGCGTCAACCATCTGTCGCAGTATTATCTGAATACATATCTGAAACCGCTGTTTCTGGTCAGCTATCTGTGGATGCTGTGCGTATATCTGTATCACACCTTTGTGACCAGGAAGTATCTGCGGGGAAATCTCTTCCGCCTGGCACATGTATTCCTGATCATCAATGTGATCTTCACGTTTATATGGCCGCAGAACCGGCGGTTCAGCGTCATGCAGGATTTTGCCCAGCTGATCCTCTATATGTTCATTGCGTTCGGAGCCTTTTATCATCATGAAGGGAAGGATGACCGCACACGTCTGGACAGGATGCTGCAGCTGTTTGTGGCTGTCACATTTGTCTTTTCACTGGCGAGCATCATTGCGATCCATTTCAATTCCAGCTGGATCTCGATCCAGCCCAAATACTCGGCCAAACGGCCAAGAGGCTTTTACTATGAGACCAATGAAGGCGGTCTCAATGCCTTTGCCTCAACATATCTCGGCCTGTATTTCTTCTGGAAAAACAGGGATCACTTCGGGAAAAGACCCGTACCGTCCGATCTGCTCTATGTGCTGAACGTACCGGTACAGGTACTGATGATCAAGGCAAACGGCTCCCGAACATCGCTGCTTCTGCTGCTGGTCACGGCTGTTGTGCTGATTTTGATCACGCTGAAAAAGCGCACGGAAAAGGATCTTCCGAAATGGATCTTCCCGGCTGTATTGTGCGTGCTGGCGGTCGCCTGCTATGTGCTTGTCTTTACCAAGTACGGTTTCCGCAGGAATGTGTATCATTACCTCAAAAACATCGAAGACCTGAGCGCATTGAGTACGCAGGAGATCATGGACCTTCTGAGCAAGATGTCATCCCATCGCTTCTATATCTGGAAGACCAGTCTGGAAGCGATCGCCGTGCATCCTTTCCGCGGATACGGACTGAAGAGCGGCAACTTTACATACACTGTTTACAGAGGCTTCTCCAACAGCCATAACCTGCTGATCAATACACTGCTGTTTTCGGGCCTGATCGGTACAGCAGTACTGACAATATACGGGATCGAATGCTGTCTGCAGGCAGGACGCAATGACAGATATCCGCCGGACAGATACATCAAGGCATTCGTGCTTGGCTATCTGGGTATTTCCATGCTGGAAATGGCTTTCCTGTACAACGGGAAGGCAGTCACCTGTGTATGCTGGTGTGCGATCGGTTATCTGACCTCACCGAAGGATGCGCTGGCAGCTGATGCGGAAGACTCCATGACGATCGTGGAGCGCGTCAAGAACGCAGTTGCGGTGGTACTGAACTGCCTGGGTATTACGAACCTGATGCTCAGAAACTGCTACAAAGATCCGCAGATGATCCGTGTCGTGAATTACCACAGGACACCGGACAATGAACTGAAGACATTTGAGAAACAGCTCAGATGGTATCAGAAACACTTTGAGAACGTTGACCGTGATACATTTGAGCGGTTTATGAACGGACAGCATCACTTCCGGAAGCCCGGCATCATCCTGTCATTTGATGACGGTCTGCTGAACAATTATGAAAATGCTGCACCGCTGCTGGAACAGTACGGCTTTACCGGCTGGTTCTTCGTATCCTCCGGTCTGGCAGACGGTACAGAATATATGACCTATGAACAGATGGCAGATCTTGCAAAACGCGGACATGTCCTTGGCTGCCATACATTCTCGCATCACCGCATGGAAGAAAGTGATACGCCGCAGATCCTGCACCATGAGATCACAGAAGCACGTGAGGTGCTTTCAGAGCGTACAGGAACGGATATTGATATCTTCTGCTGGTGCGGCGGGGAAGAGGATACCTATACAAAGATCGCTGCTGACGAGATCCGCAGACATTACCGCTGGGGCTTTATGACCAACAATGAGCCTGTGCGCCAGAATACGGACCATTATCAGCTGCAGAGAACGAATGTCGAAGCCAGATGGCCGCTCGCAGCTGCGAAGCTGCAGCTGTCCGGTCTCATGGACCGTTTATACCGCGACAAGCGTGAACGCGTGATCGAAAAGACGAAGGAGTCATAATATGCCTGCTGTCAGTGTCATCATGCCTGTATATAATGCAGAGCGCTATCTGAAACAGAGTATCGGGTCTGTGCTGGAACAGTCTTTTCGTGACTGGGAACTGATCCTTGTCAATGACGGTTCCAAAGACAGCAGTGAACAGATCTGCAGCACTTATGCTCTGCAGGATGAGCGGATCACTGTCCTGACACAGAAGAATGCAGGTCCTTCCAGAGCAGTCCTGAACGGACTGATGCATGCTCGGAGCGAATACGTCATGTTTCTGGATGCGGATGACTGGTATGACAGTGAAATGATCAGGATCCTGTATCAGTCAGCTGTCTTTCACCAGGCTGACGGGGTGATGGGAGGCTACCAGAAGGTCAGCGCGGAAGGCGTGATGCTGGAGCGGCCGCTGACGACACCTGAAGCAGTCTATGAAAAAGAGGATATCGAACAGCAGATCCTGAAGCCGTTCTATGAAACAGAAGCAGACATCTACCGCAGGTGGAGCGCTCCCCGCTGGGATAAGATCTACCGCACATCCGTCCTGAAAAAGGCATTTGAAGATGTTGATCTCACGATGTCGTTAGGCGAGGATCTGGCAATGAATCTCAGCTTCCTGCACTACGCCTCCAGAGTCGTCACTTTGAAAGACTGCTGGCTGTACAACTACCGCGTGCTTGATCAGTCCGCTGCCCATGGCTACAGCGAAGCGCTGGAAAAAAAGAACCAGAGCCTGGCGATCAATATTGATGTACTGGCTGTGAAACAGGGCTACACATTTGCGGCAAGACCGCTGATGGAGGACAACAATACGCTTGGCCTGCTGTTTGACCTGTCCCAGACACGC
>CAMOPG010000171.1:0-4703 GCA_946622165.1 uncultured Erysipelotrichaceae bacterium | reverse complement strand
CTTTGCGATCAGCGCCATTGCCCCATTTGCCCTGAATGACTTCCTTAGCCAGTTCTTCAACAGACTTTCCTGCAGGAGCAGCACCGCTCAGAAGTTCATTGACTTTTGCCTGAACAGCGTCATAGCTGAATCCTGCTTTTTCAAGGGCAGCTTTACGATCAGCGCCGTTGCCCCATTTGCCCTGAATGACTTCCTTAGCCAGTTCCTCAACAGACTTTGCTGCAGGAGCTGAACCGCTCAGAAGTTCATTGACCTTAGTCTGAACAGCATCATAGCTGAATCCTGCTTCTTCAAGAGCAGCTTTACGGTCAGCACCATTGCCCCATTTGCCCTGAATCACTTCTTTAGCCAGTTCTTCAACAGACTTTGCCGGTTTGATCGAACCGGAAGCCTTTACTGTAATAGCTGGTTTTGCGGCAGGTTTCGGTGCAGCTGCAGGTGCAGGAGCAGCACCTGTTCCGTCAACTGACAGACCGGGTTTTACTGTTGTTGCAGGTTTAGCTGCAGGCTTTACTGTAACTGCAGGCTTAACAGTTGTTGCAGGTTTAACAGTTGTCGCAGGCTTGACTGTTGTAGTCGTTGAAGGTTTTACAGTAGTTGTGGAAGGCTTTACAGTTGCAGCTGCAGCTGCCGGTTTCTTGGCTGTAATGGTTGCTGCAGGTTTCGCTGTTGTAGTGGTGCTGGAAGCTGTTTCTTTCTTTTCTTCCTCTTTTTTCTTGTTTGTGAATAAATTGATGTTCATGATTGCCTCCTGTTATTACTAATTTAAATGTAGCACAGTTTGGTTTTGTTGAATCAAGTTTTGATTAACGTTAAATATTTTGTAAAATGAATTCAGAACATCAAGGAGGGACTATGAAAGTTGGAATTGCAGGAAACGGCACGATCATCCCCACATTTATAGATGGCGCAAGAGAAGCAGGTATTGAGATCGCGTGTATCTGCGGCAGGCCGGCCAGTATTGAAAAACTGAATGCATTGGCTGAACGTTTTTCGATTCCAAAGGTATATACAGATTATGAGGAAATGCTGTCATCGGAAATCGATGCGGTTTATGTAGGCGTATCCAATTATATGCACTATGATTATTCGAAAAAGGCACTGGAGCATAAAAAACATGTGATCTGCGAAAAGCCGTTCACATCAAACTATGCACAGGCAGAAGTACTGTATAACATCTGCAAAGAAAATCATCTTTATCTGTTTGAAGCGATCATGAACCAGTACAATCCTTCCCTGGAAGAAATCAAAAAAGCAGTGAAGGAGATCGGCGAGATCAGGATTGCGGAACTGAGTTTCTCACAGTATTCCAGACGATATCAGGCATTCAAAAACGGTGAGATCCTTCCGGTATTCGATCCTCAGAAAGCTGGCGGAGCACTGATGGATATTAACCTGTACAACGTATATATGATGGTCGGTATCTTTGGAGCACCTCTTAAGGTTACCTATCACGCCAATATTGTAAAAGACATTGATACTTCAGGCGTGCTTGTTATGGAATACCCCGGTTTCAAAGCATCCCTGATCGGTGCAAAAGACTGCAGTGCCCCCATGCGCTTCAGCATTCACGGCGATCTGGGATACATTGAATCAGATCAAAGACCGAGTGCCGTGAACCGCTTCAAAGTACAGATGAATGATGGCTCAGGCTATGAATACGAAGCAAAAGAACATCATCAGAACATGTTCCATGAAATGTCAGCGTTCAGACGTATGCTGGAAACAGATGCATTTGATGAAATGATGGCACATCTGGGTGATTCACTGACTGTCATGAAGATCATGGATGAAGCAAGAAATCAGAATGGTATTCTGACGGATTTCCCGGCATAGGAGAAACTTATGAAATATCTGAATCAGCTTGAATATGAGACAATGCCGTATCCGACAAATGTCAAAGAGCCGGAAAGCAGTATGGCAAGAAACGGAAACATTGCACTGGCAGGCTGCGGGATCTGCTCAGCTGCCATGATGCTGGAACAGCTGCTGCCAGGGGAATACGCTCTTGAAGATATCAGAGATCTTGCCATTGCATGCAAAGCAAATCTTGATCCCGGCACGGATATGAAAGTCCTCGGACCGGAATTGTGCAGAAAATACGGACTTGTGCTTCAGATGAGTGACAGGACGGAAGACCTTCTGGAGTGTCTGCACACAGGCGGACGGGTGATCATCAATGTCGGAGGAGACAGAGAAGGGCACACAGGAGTGTTCTCACATGGAGGACACTATATCCTCGCCATTGCCTGTCACGATGATACTGTCATCATTCTTGATCCTTCCTGGAAAAAAGCAAAGTTTGATGAACCCGGACGGGAAGGAAAGGTCAAGGTACAATATCCGTTCTGCTATTGCAGTACGGAAGTCCTGAAAGAAGATACCGCAAACCGCACACCGGCGTACTATTGCTTCAAAAGGAGAACTGATGGAACAGAAACAGAAGCTTGATATCACATGCAGCCGCTGCGGTCATACAGAAACGGTCAGCCTGTATGCATGGATCGATCCCAATCAGACACCGGAATTAAAAGATCAGCTGCTGGACGGATCGCTGTTCAGTCATACCTGCAGAAAATGCGGCATGACAGCCGGCCTGATCTATCCTCTGCTGTATCATGATTCAAAACAGCAGTTTATGGTGCAGCTCATGGACTCCTTCACAGAAGATCCGTTTGAACAGGCTTTGTCGATCATGTCAGAAGAAGATGAACTGAGAGAACACGCAGCCAGGAAAAACTACCGTATGCGCACGTGCATCCATCCCAATGACATGATTGAAAAGATACTGATATTTGACCAGCAGCTGGATGACCGCGTACTCGAGCTGGCAAAACTCTCAACAGCAGTCTCACTGATGATGGAAAATCCGCAGATCCACGTAGAAGGGCTGTATTATTCACCATCTGATCATGATGACGGATTTGTGGTCATGACAGAAGAAGGATTTGCCGGAGAGACAGAACTGGACAAAACACTCTACCGCAGGATCGAACAGGAAACACTTCCGCTGCTGGATGAAGAAATGCTTTCCAAAACCAGGATCGATCACGAATGGGCAGTCAAGGCAATGAATATGAAAAAGGGCAGAAGACTTTCATGATCTCCTGCCTTTTCATCACTTCAGTACACTGTAATCAAGTTTCGGAAGATTCAGTGATCTCTGGTATTCCCAGAATTCCTCTGTAACTTCCGGATGAGTGAAGATGTCATAAGCACCCTGAACCAGAGCCATGTATCCGAAGATACCTGCTTTCTGTCCGAGGGCTGTTCCTGCACAGCAGGTCATGCCCCAATGATGTCCCGGTCCTCCTAACAGATTGCCCATACCTGAGGAATGCATGGTAGGACAGATATAACTCATGTAGGAAGCATCTGTTGCGGAACTCTTAACACCGTCTTTATGATCATGGAACTCAGATATATGCATCGGCATGACTTTGTCAAAATCTTCCGGTGCATCTTTTTCCATGACGCTCTTGTAAAGATCTCTGGCAAACTGCTGCTCTTCCGGAGTATATTCAAGATCCGGCAGCTTCAAAGCTGACTGATACAGGAAACGGCAGAGTGGTATGTTGTAGATCAGATCCGGCATTGTCATATTGATATGCTTCTCAACAGTTGTTTCAGTCATCATTGCAGCACCATCAGCGACTTTGCAGGCACGATCATAGATCTCTTTTGCGCCTTCCATACCGCTCTTTGACCGGAAGAAATAACGGACTGCCGCATAGTCAGGCACAACATTCGGAGCCAGTCCGCCTGCAGTGATGCAGTAATGAATATAAGAACCGGGCTTGACATGTTCTCTCATGAATTCACAGCCCATGTTCATCAGCTGTACAGCATCCAGTGCTGAACGTCCATTCCAAGGCTGACCTGCCGCATGAGCGGTCTTGCCGTAGAATCTGAATTCCACATCATAGATCGCAACACTGTCCCTGGGGTCGTAGTCCAGTTCGCAGGAACCAGGATGCCACATCAATGCAACATCCATATCATCGAACAGGCCGTCTTTCGCAAGCCATCCTTTGCCTACGCCGATCTCCTCAGCAGGTGCTTCGATGAAACGGAGCGTTCCTTTCAGCTGTTCCTTTTCCATGGCATATTTCAATGCACATGCTGCAGCAGCAGAGCCTCCTGCCATAATACAGTGTCCGCATCCATGACCCGGACCATCCTTCGGGTCCCTGTAAGGAGTATCATTCTGTCCCAGCCCGGGCAGGGCATCCAGTTCACCGATAATTCCGATCACAGGTCTGCCGCTTCCGTATTCCGCGATGACAGCATTCGGGCGGGCTTCCGGATTGTTGTAATCCTCCGCACATCTGAGTTCCACACGGTCAAAGCCGTGTTCTTTGACGAATTGAGCACATACCTTTGCAGCATAGGGTGTCTCCAGACCAAGTTCAGGATGTTCCCATACATCACGCATCAGTTTTTTGATGTCCGCATCATTCTGCTCGTACCATTCTGCGATCCATTTGTTCATTGTCTCAGCCATAAATCCTCCAAAATAACGATGTTATTGTACAGGAAAAGAATTGCAGATTCGGATGATTCAGACAGGAAAACACCGCCAGGCAGGAAAAGTCATGAAAAATCATGAAAAATACGCGATCAACGAAAATAAAAACAGGGAATCACTATATTTCTGTCCGTATATATAAGTGTCTGACATCAGCAGAACGATCGTTCTGCAC
>CAMOPG010000170.1:0-4716 GCA_946622165.1 uncultured Erysipelotrichaceae bacterium | reverse complement strand
AAAGGAAACTGCCGACATCATTGACGATCCGCTTTACCAGCAGACAAAGAATGGTCTACTGGCTGTTCTGGACACTGTACAGCACACATCTCGACCCGGAAGATTTCCGAAGATTCTTCGGCGTGTCCCTGGAGCGGATGTATGGCGCGGAATTCATTCTGGCCCAGATGCTCGGCTTCCTGAAAAAAGAGCAGGGGAAGTATCATATGACGCTGCGGGGAGCGTTCTATTATCACTATTATGAGAACTACTATACGCTCGCCTATATCGATAAAATGTGGGGGATCATGAGACTTGAAGCGTTCCCGGAGCGGATCGAACTGTAAACGCACAGTTATAACAGATCATCTGTAAGCCATTACATTCAGATCAGCCCTTGATTTTATGAAAACACGGAGTATCATAGAAGGTCCAGAAAGGAGGATCGAAAAAAATGGCACTGATCGAAATAGCAATGTTTGCCGGTGCTCAGTTCGCAATCACATACGGAATACTCGCTTATTCCATGAATTATGGAAAACTGAAAACAGCACACTGAGCTGATGAGGCTGAGGCCCCGTTGAAGAACATTTACATCCGTTTCGGATGAAATATACATGTTACGCTCTGCAGCAGATGGAATTGCTGCAGAGTTTTATTATCTCTGAGCGTTGTCATTGTCCGGCATCCGGTTCAGATCAAATGTATCTGCAGCATTCAGACAACACTGATCTAATTCTTAAGAAAGACGATCAGTCTATGCTGATTTTCTGCCAGAGGTGTACAATACAATGAACGTGTCAGACAGACATGGGGGGCAAAGATATGAGTGAAAACAACAGACTCAATGATGAAGAATTTCTGAAAAAGGTAGAAGAGGCTGCCAGAAAAGGAGCCGGCAGGGGAAAGCTCCGCACCATGCTCCTGCAGGCATTGCTGATCCTTCTGATCGTCGCAGGAGCAGTATATGTGATCAACCGCAGGGTCAATGCATTCAATGACAAACTGGAAAGCGTATTCCATTTTGAAGACCCGGCAGAAAGTCATGATCTCGTTCTGGAAAACAACGGGATCCTCGGCTATACAGCAGCCGATTTTGAGGAAGCAGTGCTGGGCGACGCACAGAAACAGAAAAAGCTGCAGGTCATGACGCAGGAGGTCTCTGACGTCAGCACGATCACAGAAGCCGGACTGCTGAACTGGAGCGTATTCACAAAGAACCAGCTGATCACATACAACGGGACTGCGGTATATACAGTGGACCTGTCAGAGATCAGCAGCTCGGATATTTCGTTCAATGAAGCAGAAAAGATCGTCACATTGAAGATCCCTCACGCAAAGATGGAGGAGATCAATATTCCGGAAGACAAGATCCAGTTCGGCGACACCACAGGCGGTCTGCTGGCCTTCGGTGATCTGCATATGACACCTGAAGATATCGCAAAGGTACAGGCAGGTGCCAGAGCTAAGATGGAGCAGAAGCTGGAAGAGGACCATGTGATCGATCAGGCTGACAGATTTGCAAAGCTTGCTGTATGGGAACTGTATTCCCCGATCATCAAGAGCGTCGCCAAAGATGTCTCACTGGAAGTGGAATTCAGGTAAAAACAGAATTGTGTCTCTGATAAAGCGTCTTTGCGTGAGACGCTTTTTCTCTGAACGGCATTTATACAGAAAGGTGCATGAAAACTGTAGAATTCTTCAGTTGGAATGCATATTGAGTTGTGCTAGAATAGTACCGTTATATTTTAAGGAAGATGTTATTGAGGTACTGAAGAAGATGGAAAAGTACAAGAGAAGCTGGGATTTCCATGGCAGAACGCTGACCGTTGAGAACGGGGAAATCGCCAAGCAGGCAGGCGGATCTGTCGTGGTCCGCTACGATGATACTGTGGTCCTTTCCACAGCAACAGCCAGTCACGAAGCGAAGGATTCTGATTTCTTCCCGCTGACTGTGCTCTACAACGAAAAGATGTATGCAGTGGGCAAGATCCCCGGCGGATTCTTAAGAAGAGAAGGAAGACCGACCGAACATGCAACACTGACTGCACGTCTGATCGACCGTCCGATCCGTCCGCTGTTTGCGGAAGGATTCCGCAATGAAGTCCAGGTCGTCAATACCGTTCTGTCGGTAGATCAGGACGCAGACAGCGGCATGACTGCTATGTTCGGCAGCTCGCTGGCATTATGCGTTTCCGATATCCCGTTCAACGGTCCGATCGCAGGCGTCATTGTCGGTAAAGTCGACGGTGAATATGTGATCAACCCTTCGATCGAACAGCAGGAACGTTCTGTTCTGAGCCTGACTGTCGCCGGCACAAAAGATGCGATCAACATGGTTGAAGCAGGTGCCAAGGAAGTGTCCGAAGATGAAATGGTTGAAGCACTGATGGTCGGACATAACGCGATCAAAGAACTCTGCGCGATCCAGGAAGAAGTGATCGCAGCATGTGCGAAAGAAAAGATGGAAGTAACGCTTTACGAGATCAATCCGCGTATCAAAGCATACATGGATGAACATGGACGCAAAGCGATCGAAGAAGCTGTCTCAATCAAGGGCAAGCTTGAACGTTACAACAAGATCGATGAGCTGATCGCACAGATGGAGACTGAAGTAGCTGAAAACCTGGAATGGGAAGATGACGCTGCTAAGGAAAAGGCCATCAAACAGGCTCATGAATACGGTGTTGAGATCGAGGCCGGTGAAGTACGCCGCCTGATCAGTGAAGAGAAGATCCGTCCGGACGGAAGAAAACTTGATGAACTGCGTCCTCTGGACAGCCAGGTAGACCTGCTGCCGAGAACTCACGGTTCCGCAATGTTCACGCGCGGTGAAACACAGGTCCTCTCCGTTACAACGCTTGGTTCACTGGATGACAACCAGCTGATTGAGGATGTTCCTCCGATAACAGCGAAATATTTCATGCACCAGTACAACTTCCCGCCGTTCTCCGTCGGTGAAGTCGGACGCATGGGTTCCCCGGGCAGACGTGAGATCGGTCATGGCGCACTGGGTGAACGTGCACTGAGACAGGTACTTC
The DNA here is from genome assembly GCA_946622165.1 of uncultured Erysipelotrichaceae bacterium. Classification (GTDB taxonomy): domain Bacteria; phylum Bacillota_I; class Bacilli_A; order Erysipelotrichales; family Erysipelotrichaceae; genus Bulleidia. Next base: position 1,696 of record CAMOPG010000170.1, on the reverse strand, counting down.
CTTCTATCGAGGAATTCCCTTACACGATCCGTACTGTTGCGGAAGTTCTGGAATCCAACGGTTCCAGTTCCCAGGCAAGCATCTGCGCCGGCACAATGTCGCTGATGGCAGCAGGTGTTCCGATCAAGGCTATGGTAGCAGGTGTTGCAATGGGCCTCATTACAACCGGAAACAGCTACTCCATCCTGACGGATATCCAGGGTATGGAAGACCACTACGGTGATATGGACTTCAAGGTAGCCGGTACAAGAAAAGGCATCACTGCTCTGCAGATGGATATCAAGGTAGACGGCATCTCACAGGAGATCCTGAAAGAAGCACTGGCTCAGGCTCATAAGGGCCGTATGGAGATCCTTGACAACATGGAAACAGCGATCAGCGAGCCGAGAGATCATCTGTCTCCGTACGCTCCGAAGTTCGTTGCGTTCACGATCCCTGTCGACAGGATCAGAGATGTCATCGGTACAGGCGGCAAGACGATCAACCAGATCATTGCGGACTGCGACAATGTTGTGATCAATGTTGACGATGACGGACATGTTGCGATCTATCATACAAATCAGGAAATGCTGGACAAGGCAAAGGCGATCATCGAAGACCTGACAAGAACAGTCGCTGTCGGTGACGTATATGAATCCACAGTCACTGAACTGCGTGATTCCTTCGCATTTGTCAATCTGTTCCAGGGAACAGATGCACTGCTGCATATCTCTGAGATCTCCTGGGAAAGAACACAGAAGATCACGGACGCGCTCCATGTAGGCGATAAGATCAAGGTCAAGGTCATCAGCGTTGATGATAACGGCAAGGTCAAAGTCTCTGCCAGAGAATGCACGGAAAAACCTGAAGGATATGTTGAGCCGAAGAAGAAGACCGGCAGCGGCAGCAGAACTGGAAACAGCAGCAGACCCTCCAATAAGAGTTCTTCGAATTCCGCGAACGTAGAAAAGAGATTCTTTAAGAAAAAGGAGGCTTAATGCCTTCTTTTTTGGAAAGGTGTATGACCGTCTTATGAGAATGAGAAAAAAGAAATGGGCAGAACCGTACCTTGACGCACATCCGGAATACGCTCTGACTGATCCGCGTGAATTGAAAGGACAGTGGAAAGCATTCCTGAAGGGAAAGACACTGCATGTAGAGATCGGTACCGGCAAGGGTGATTACCTGATGGAAATGTCAAGAATGTATCCGGAGGATGCCTGGGTAGGAATCGAAAAGGAACATAATGTTGCGGCGATCGCCTGCCGCAAGATGCTTGAGGATGAGACGTTCTCTAAGGAAAACAACCGGCTGATCGTAGCGGACGGGGCAAACCTTGAGGACTGGTTTGAAGAGGGTGAGATCGATATGATCCATCTGAACTTCTCTGATCCGTGGCCAAAAAAGTATACGCACAAGCGCAGGCTTTCCAGTGAAAGCTTTCTCAGGATCTACGAGAAGCTGCTGAGCCCGGAAGGATGCGTACGCATGAAGACGGACAACCAGAACCTGTTTGAGGACTCTGTTCTGTACTTCCTGCAGAACGGGTTCACATTTACGGAGTTCTCTGTCAATTTCCGCAGAAACGAGCATCCGGAAGATGCCATTACGGAATATGAAAAGAGATTCATGGAACTGGGACAGCCGATCTACCTGCTGAAAGCTGTGATCGACAGATCAAAGCGGGCAGAACACTGACACAGGAAACAGATCACAA
>CAMOPG010000169.1:0-4741 GCA_946622165.1 uncultured Erysipelotrichaceae bacterium | reverse complement strand
TGTGCATAACGGAACAGAACAGATCGAAACAGGACTGAAGAAGTTCGGAGCTATGTTGGGTGACTATGTAGAAGTCGGCTGCAACTCTGTCCTGAACCCCGGAACAGTCATCGGCAGGGGATCACGCATTTATCCGACCTCCTGTGTCAGAGGCGTTGTTCCCGAAAAGCACATCTGGAAAGTCAACGGCGTCATTGCCGGGATCGAGGACTGATATGCTGGAAGTCGGTACAAAGGCACCTGCATTCACGCTTTGTGATCAGAACGGCGTTCAGCATTCCCTGGAAGAATACAGAGGCAGAAAGGTGATCCTGTACTTCTACCCGAAAGACAACACAGCAGGATGCACCAAGGAAGCCTGCTCATTCGCTGACCGCTACCCGCAGATCACGGAAAAAGGCGCAGTGGTTCTGGGCATCTCAAAGGACAGCGTCAGTTCGCACAAGAAGTTTGAAGAGAAATACAGTCTGCCGTTCACGCTGCTGTCCGATCCGGATGCTGAAGTGATCAAGGCATACGATGTCTGGAAAGAAAAGTCCATGTACGGCAGAAAGTATATGGGGATCGAACGTTCCACATATCTGATCGACGAGAACGGGCTTATTCAGAAAGCCTATCAGAAGGTCAAGCCTGCAGACCATGCTGAAAACCTCCTGCAGGATATTTGAGACTGCTGAACAAACGTCATAAAATGCGCTTGTTATGCGCAATCAGGCTGAATTCTATTTACAAGGCTGAAAAATCTCTGCTATAATGATTCGGCACTGGCGAAAGGAGTTATTATCGGTCATGCTTAAGGCGTTATTAATGATCGTATCTGCGATGCTGATCATTCTCTCATTACTGCAAAGCGGAAAATCAGACGGCATCTCCGGAGCATTTACCGGAAATGGCGGCCTGAATCTGTTCGCAAATGTGAAAGAGAGAGGATCAGAAAAGGTGATCTCGAATGCAACAATGGTACTTGGTATCCTGTTCTTCGTTCTGGTCATTCTGATTCGCGTGGTTGATTAACAACAAAAAACAAAGCAGTCGGTGTAAATGCCGGCTGCTTTTGTTAAAGTAGGATTATGGAAAATATGAAAGAAAAGATATTGGATATCGTTGAACGGGCAAAGCGTTCATCTTTGGACAGGAATGCGATCGAGAAAGCACTGGACCTGAAAACATCAGGTGATTTTGTGCGTTTCAGCAAGCTCATTGATGAGATGGAAGAGGAATGCCTCCTGGTCCGCAATAAACAGAATAAATATATGACCAGAAAACAGGCAGGTCTGATCGAGGGAACGCTGAGTCTTTCCAGGAAAGGCGTCGGGTATATCGACAGGGAGAATGAAGAGTCCATTGTGATTATGCCGGATGACCTGAACGGCGCTATGCACGGGGATACTGTGCTTGTCTCTCTGAAAAGAGGAACCGATACCGGAGCAGTGCGCCAGGTGCTCAAGCGCGGACGTGTCAGATATACCGGTACATTTGAGCTGACTTCCAGAGGACTCCAGTGTACAGTGGATGACTCCCGCATCCAGCCCGGCTACAGGATCAGGATCCCGAAGGATCTGCATCCGATCGAAGGACTGAAGGTGGAACTGTTCATTGAAAAATACGAAGCACCCATGCGGTTCGCCGTGGAACGTGTGATCGGGCATAAGGATGATCCGGGTGTTGATATCACGTCCGTACTTCTGAACCATGACATCATTCCGGAATTCCCGCCTGCTGTTATGGAACAGGCAAATTCATTCGGCGATTCACTGACCGAAGAAGAACTGGCAGGCAGAAAAGATCTGAGAGATGTCATTACCGTCACGATCGACGGAGATGATTCCAAAGACTTTGACGACGCCGTATCCATTGAAGTGATCCCGGAAGGATGGCTGCTGAGAGTCAGCATCGCGGATGTTTCACACTATGTGACAGAAGGCAGTCCGCTGGATCAGGAAGCCTATGAACGCGGAACTTCAGTGTATGTGCTTGATAAGGTCGTACCGATGCTGCCGCATGTATTGAGCAACGGGATCTGCAGTCTGAATCCCGGTACAGACCGTCTGACAAATACAGTGGAAATGATGGTCGCAAGGGACGGGACGACTGTTCATTATGAAGTCTATCCGTCAGTGATCCATTCAGATGAACGGATGACTTATGCAAACGTCAATAAAATATTCGATGGTGATCAGGAACTGAAAGAAAGATATGCACATCTCGGTTCATTGTTCACCGATATGAGACAGTGCGCAAAAGCGATCCGCAGGATGCGCAATGCCAAAGGCGCGATGGAATTTGAATCAACAGAATCAAAGATCGATGTTGATGAAAACGGCAAACCGGTCAATGTGGCTCCGGCAGAGCGCGGTGAAGCAGAAATGATGATCGAAGATTTCATGATCGCTGCCAACGTAGCTGTTGCCAATCTGATGAAAAAGAATCACATACCGGCACTGTACCGTATTCATGAAGAACCGCAGGCTAAGAAACTCAGAAGCTTTGAAACACTTTCCTATCATCTCGGTCATAAATTGACCGTGACGGGCGGTTCGGCAACGCCGAAAAAGCTGCAGGAATACCTGAATGGCGCAAAAGATCTGGAATGCTATCCGGTATTGTCTAAGATGCTGCTGAGATGCATGCAGAAGGCAAAGTATGATCCTGCCTGTGTCGGACATTTTTCACTGGCAGAAGATGAATATCTGCACTTCACTTCTCCGATCAGAAGATATCCCGATCTGATCGTTCACAGAATGCTGAGAAAGTATTATTTTGAGAACGGACACAGCGGGGATCTGTATACGGATGAAGCGAACATGAAGGATTATGCCGTACAGTCATCCGCGAAGGAACGCAATGCTGCAGATGCGGAATGGGATGTCGAGGATATGAAGAAGGCCGAATACATGATCGACAGGATCGGCAATATCTATGAAGGCATCATCAGCACCGTCACAAGCTTCGGCTTTTATGTACAGCTTCCTGATACAGTAGAAGGAATGGTATCGATCGGTTCCATCAAAGGTGACTACTACACATTTGATGCGGATACATATTCTTTGGTTGGTGAGCGTACGAAAAAGAGATATACGATCGGTCAGAGTGTCAGGATACGGGTCGTTGCCGCAAGCAAAGAAACATCATCGATCGACTTTGAAGTTGCAGAAAAAACAGATCCTTCAAAAAAGAAACAGTCCGGGGAACGTGATCGCGGAAGAAGATCTGCAGACAGAACAAGACGTTCCGGAAACCAAAGATCGGCAAGGAAAACCGATGCAAAGAAAACAAGGAAAACAACGGTAAAACGGAAGTCTTCCGGAGGTAAAGCAGGTGGCAGGAAAAAACGATAAGGAAAAGAATGTGGCAGTCAACAGAAGAGCGTCACATGATTATTTCCTTGAAGAAAAATATGAGGCAGGTCTTGTCCTGACGGGGACGGAGATCAAGTCTGTCAGAGACGGCAGGATCTCCTTCAATGATTCGTACATATCGATCAGAAACGGTGAAGCATGGATCAAAGCAATGCATATATCACCCTATAAGTACGGAAATATGTTCAACGTTGATCCGGACCGTGACAGGAAGCTTCTGCTTCATAAATACGAGATCCGCAAACTGTATGATAAAGTCCGCATCAAGGGATATACCCTGGTTCCGACCAGGATCTATCTGAAAGACGGCAAAGCAAAACTGGAATTTGCTCTGGCAAAGGGCAAGGACCTGTATGATAAGCGTGAAGCAAGCAAACTGCGTGATGCGAAACGAGAAATGGAAAAAGCATTGAAACTGAGGTAAGTATGGAAGAATTTGAAGAGATCCTGATACAGCACGCAAAAAAATATCCTCTTATGACTCCGCAGGACTGCATGAAGCTTCTGTACCAGAATACATTCGGACCGGAACATGCTGTATCTGATCCGGAACAGAGCCTTGGCAGACTGATCATGGAATATGAAGAAACAGAAGCTGATGAGAACTGTGAACTGTTTACACCGATCGGGAACGGCCTGTGCAGACTTGAACTGGCAAAGGCTAAAACACTGTATTCACCGGAAGAAGTGAATGACTGGTTTGTTTCAACCGCTAATTCTTCCAGAGGTTCCCTGGCAGATTTCATGCATAAGATCAAAGTGTTCAGGCTGAATTACAAAGCTTACGGATTCCGTTTCTCAGAAGATGAAACAGCAGAATTCATGGCAAAGTACCGTTCACAGGCATATCCGCCTGTGCACCACAGTGATATATACAGGGAAGCGTATCATCCTCACTACAGGGTCATGTACCTGAACAGATGGGAACTTCATGATGCTGAAAAGTATCTGAAGGACCTCATCTGACCCTATTGACTGTCGGTCAAACGGGTGCTATATTACGTATGCACTGAGAAGTGCATTCATGGGGTTGTAATGGTTTCGACAGGTTTGAGTTTGATCCCGGCTGCAGTGGAGCGGTGACCATATCACCAACTAAATTTAAACGCAAATAGAAACAATAGTTTCGCTTTCGCTGCTTAATTTAAGCTAAATAGCTCGCAGCGACCCGGTCATTGCATTAGCTGTTCTGTAATGACTGCGTAATTCAAACAGATAAGGTGACCTTGATGTCTGTAGAGGAAACCTGACAATCAACAGACAGATTCATCAGATCGATTGCCTGTTCTCATATCTGATGTCTTATTAAGCAACAGGATAAACTGTAGACGCCGAGATGTGGGACTATTCTTGGACAGGGGTTCGACTCCCCTCAGCTCCAC
>CAMOPG010000168.1:0-4802 GCA_946622165.1 uncultured Erysipelotrichaceae bacterium | reverse complement strand
AGTTTGATCCGAAGAAAACAGTTGAGGAAGCGATCACAGATGTTGTGAACGGATCATCCGATTATGCTGTAATACCGCAGGAGAATACCGTAGGCGGTGCCGTCACAAATTACCTGGACGCATTGATTGCAGTGGACAGCGTATATGTGGTTGGAGAAGTGATCCTGCCGATCAGTCAGACACTGATGGGAATACCCGGAAGTTCACTGGAAGATATACAGACCGTCTGTTCTCATGTCCAGGGCATCGCACAGAGCGCCAGGTGGAGAAGTGAGCATCTGCCTGATGCTGAAACAAAGGAAATGCCGAGCACTGCGGCGGCAGCGAGCTATGTCGCTGAAACCGGAGATCCGACGATTGCTGCGATCGCTGCACCTGCAGCTGCAAAGCTGTATGGGCTGTCTGTTCTGGCGGAGAATGTACAGATCACAGACGCAAACAAAACGAGATTTTATGTACTTTCAGGAACACAGCCTGATACAGACCGGATGCCCAGAGCAGTCTTTATAGCAAGCTGCGAAGCAAACCGGATCGACGACATCATTGTTGAGATATCAAAGCAGGGTCTGGAACTTGTCACGATCCATGACCGTCCGGAAGGCAGTCAGCTTGGTTCCTATCATTACATCATTGAAGTGGAACGCTTGAACGGGATCACTGCAGGACAGATCGAAAAGATCAGGGCGATTCCAGGGGTCCGTTATCTTGGAAGCTTTCAAACTGCAGAAAAGAAAGACGGAATGAACTGATTCAGACAGGAAAAGAGTATGCAGACAATTACGAAACAGCAGGCCAGACAGTTTATTCTGGCGAAACAGGGACTGATCGGACCGTACAGATTCATAGGAAAAGAGGGTGCATATGCATATGTCCGGCAGGCCGGCTGCATTCAGTTTGATCCTGTCGATGTATGCGGGAAAAATGCTGAACTGACGCTGCAGTCAAGAGTCAAGGGTTTCCGCAAATCCATGCTGCAGGAGCTTCTGTATCATGACCGGAAACTAATTGATTACGCAGATAAGGAACTGTCCATATGGCCTGTTGAGGACTGGCCGTACTTTTTGCCGTTCAGAGAACGAAGCCGGCAGTCCAGAGATACATTTGAAGAGATGCACGATCTGAAAGAAGCAGCGATCAGATATATTGATGAAAATGGTCCGGTATGCAGCGATACACTGCCGATCGATGGAGAGATCTTCTGGCATTCATCCATGCATTGGAGCGGCAGCCGGCACAAAAAATCTTCTGCCTCCAGGGCTGTGCTGGAACAGCTGTATACAGAAGGGAAGCTGATCATTCATCATAAAAACGGCAGCAGAAAGTATTACGATCTCACAGAGAAGCATATTTCCGAAGAAATCCTTACGGCAGAAGATCCATGCAGGAGTGAATCAGAGTTCCAGACGTGGCGGGTGCTGCGCAGGATCGGAGCGGTCGGACTTTTATGGGATAAGAACAGTTCTGCATTGTTAGGGATCGGTCTCAAAGCAGAACAGAGGAAACAGATATTTGAACAGCTTACTGCTGAAGGAAACATCATTCCGGTCATGGTAGAAGGGATCAGAACACCGTTTTACTGTCTCTCTGCTGATGAAGAACTGTTGAAAAGTGTTCTGGTAGGCAGCACTGACATGAAACCGCGCTTATCGTTCATCGCTCCGCTGGATCCTCTTTTCTGGGATAAATCATTGATCAGGTCATTGTGGGAATTTCAGTATTCATGGGAGATCTATACGCCTGCTGACAAGCGGAAATACGGATACTATACACTGCCTGTCCTGTATGGTGACAGGTTCATCGGAAGGATCGAAGCAGTACCCGGCAAGGATGGCATCCTGCGTGTGAAAGGACTGTGGTATGAGCCGGGAGTCAGACAGACAAAGAAGCTGAATGCTGCATTGGAAAGAACACTCCGGCAATTTGCTGTATTCAACGGATGCAGTCATTATGAAATGTGAAATGACACGCCTGTGTACAGACTTGCCACAGGTAAAAGCTTTGTACCGTGAAGGGATCACGATCGGAGACAACGTACAGATCGGTCCGCATGTGACCATTGTCACGGTTACCATGATCTGAAAGACCGTTATGTGCTCAGATGCAGAGAGGTCGTGATCGGAAATGATGTATGGATCGGAGCATGTGCCAGCATTATGCCGGGCGTGCATATCGGAGACAATGCGGTGATCGCAGGAGGTTCTGTCGTCACAAAGGATGTTCCGGCAGATACAGTTGTCGGAGGAAATCCTGCAAGGATCATGCGGACAGTCTGTTTTTATGGATCGATGATCATAAACTTAAGCATGATCATATTTATCCTTTCAGCTCAGTATGATACTTTTTTATTGAAGACGTATGATCTGCTGAGGAAGTATGTCCCGATCAGATCATCAGAAATTCTGCTCAGGAGGAAACATGGTCAGGTTCCTGCTCCGATTCATCATGTTCCTGCTCAGACTGCTGCCGCTGCTCATTGTGTATATTGCGCTGTATCAGGATGCCGGTCATCACAGGCTGCAGAAAGCAGGGATCAGGGAAAAGGATATCACTGTCGGTGATGTCCGTTTTCACTATGCCGAATCAGAAGGTCACGGGAAGCCTGCGATCCTGCTTCTTCATGCACAGTTTCTGGACTGGTTTTCCTATCAATATGTCATCATTCCGTTATCAAAGTATTTTCATGTCTTTGCACTGGACTGTCCAGGACACGGGAAGACCGAATGCCCTGATGATTATGAAATGAATGCGGAACAGATCGGTTCTTCCATTGCGCAGTTTATTGAAGAGGTGATCGGAAGACCTGCTGCAGTGAGCGGAAATTCAGCCGGAGGACTGATCGCTGTCTGGCTTGCCGCAAACAGGCCTGAACTGGTGACAAAGCTGATCCTTGAAGATCCGCCGCTGTTTTCGTCGGAGTATCCTGCAATCAAGCGGACGATCGCATACCGCATATTTGCGGTCAGTGATATGGCTGTGCGTGAAGATCATGAAGGGGATTATGTCAGTTTCTTTATCAAGAACGCTCCGGAGTCTTACTGGAATCATACATTTCCGGCTGCACGCATCCTGATCAGCATTCTTGTTGCTGTGTACAGAATGCTGCACTGGCAGAAGACCGCTGAAATACCGTTTGTATCCCCGATCGTCCGAGAAATGATCAGAGGCATGGACCGGTATGATCCGCATTTCGGGAAAGCTTTCTATGACGGCACCTGGAATGAGAACTTTGATCATGCGGATGCGCTGCGCCGCATTGCCTGTCCTGTACTACTGATGCAGGCGGACACTTCGTTTCTGCCGGACGGAACATTGAACGGTGCCATGTCGGAAGAAAATGCACAGTTTGCCTGCAGCAGACTGCAGCACGTCAGCTTTGTCAAAGTCAGTGCCGGCTATGCTGTTCATCTGGAAGCTCCCGAAGAATACATGAACCATGTTAGGCAGTTTTATGCTGAATGATATTCATGTGATAACACATGAAAAGAAAGGATGAAGCACTATGAAACAGAACATCGCTGTATATATCCATGGCAAAGGGGGCAGTTCAGAAGAAGCGCTTCATTATGCACCGCTGTTTCCTGACTGGCATGTGCTTGGCCTGGATTATCAAAATGACACGCCCTGGACTGCCGGGGAGGAGATCGGCATAATGCTCAGAGAACTGAAAGCAGAACATGATCATATGATTGTGATTGCAAACAGTATCGGAGCTTTTTTCCTGATGCATTCTGATGCAGAAGCATTTCTTGATCATGCTTATTTCATTTCGCCGATCGTTGATATGGAGAAGCTGATCACTGATATGATCGGATGGGCCGGAGTTACAGAACAGGAACTGCAGATGAAAAAAGTCATTCACATGGAATTCGGGGAGGACCTGTCATGGGATTATCTTTGTTATGTCAGACAGCATCCGATAAGCTGGAACGTTCCGACTGATATCCTGTACGGCAGCTGTGATAATCTGACATCGTTTGAAACCATTGCGGATTTTTCAAGAAACCATCAGGCAGATCTGACTGTTATGGAAGGCGGGGAGCACTGGTTTCATACGGATGAACAGATGAAATTCCTTGATGACTGGATCATTAGAAACAGGCAAAAGCTGATTGTTCTGCAGGAATTCTGATCAGGTCAGATGTCATATTTATACCAGCGGACGCAAATGCAAATAACGGAGTTATGTGATATAGTTCAGTTGCGACAAAAAAGGAACGTATAAAATTATGGAAATTCGTGTGCTGAGATATTTTCTGATGATTGCCAGAACAGAAAGCATCACAAAAGCTGCCGAAGCGCTTCATATCACACAGCCGACGCTGAGCCGGCAGATCCGTGAACTGGAGGAGGAGATCGGCACAGATCTGTTTTTGCGTGATTCACGGAAGATCAGACTGACGCCGGAAGGGTATCTTCTCAAAGAACGTGCCGAAGAGATCCTGGAACTGACAGATAAAACAATGGAGGATCTGAGAGCCAGCAGCGATAAAGTGGAAGGAATGATTACGATCGCGACCGGCTTGATCAGATCAACGGATCTTCTGACCCGGATGATCACGGAATTCCGGAAACAGTATCCGCATGTCAGGTTTACGATCATGACAGCGACCGCTGATACCATACGTTATCAGCTGCACCGCAGCCTGATTGATTTCGGAGTCATGCTTGAGCCTGTCGATCTGACCGGACTAAGTTTCATACGTTTTCCTGAACCTGAAACATGGAATCTGCTTGTACGCACGGATGATCCGCTGGCGGAAAAGGAGAGGGTATGCGCAGAAGATCTTTATGACCGCGACCTG
>CAMOPG010000167.1:0-4879 GCA_946622165.1 uncultured Erysipelotrichaceae bacterium | reverse complement strand
CTCTTCAGTACTTTCTTTCTCCGCAGCCGGTTCACTGTCTGTCTGTGCTTCCGCAATGCTGCGGTCAGGGATATCCTCTGCAGGAGTTTCTTCAGCAGAGAACGGGATCACTTCAGGCTCAGCGATTATTTCTGTCTCTGCAGGTTCTTCTGCAGGAGCAGATACAGGTTCCTCAGCAACGATACGTTCTGCTGTTTCTTCAACATTTTCTTCCTGGAACTGTGTTTTCAAAAATGCCTGATATTCTGGTGTCTCATATCTGGAAGGCAGTTCAGCAGGTTCTTCAGTGATCTCCCTGAGGGGCTCCTCATTGGCTGATGCTTCAGGCATGCCAAAAGCCAGAACGGTCTCTTTTTCCGTTCCGGAAGGTTCTGCCTCATTCTGATTTTCTGCTTCCGCAGGGATCGTCTGATCAGCTGTTTCCTCTGACTGCTCCGGTTTCTTCCTTCGTACTCTTCTGACAGCCGGCTTTTTCTCGACAGCTGTTTCCGTTTCCGCTGTCTTTCTTCTGCGCGGTCTTTTTACCGGTGCTTTCTGTTCAGCGTCAGACGCTTCACCCTGTTCTTCTGTTTTCTTTCTCCGTGTGCGTCTTACCGGCTTTTCAGCAGATTCAGCCGCAGCTGTATCTGTCTGATCCTCTGCCTTCTTTCTGCGCGCACGTTTAACAGGAGCTGCTGCCTGTGCTGCTGCAGCATCTCCGGTCGTTTCTTCAGTCTTTTTTCTGCGGGTGCGTTTTACAGGTTTTTCCGCATCCGCTGTATTCTGATCAGCTGCCTGATCGGCTGTTTTCCTTGGTCTCCGTTTGCGCACGGGTTTGACTGGAGCTGGCATCTGTTCGGTTTCCGACACATTGTTATCTATTTCACTCATAAGCTAACCCCTATTAAACAAAATGTGCTTTATCAGCACATTTTATGCTCTGCCTGAATACTTTCCGTCTGCGGTTGATACCAGTACGATCTCACCGTTTTCGATGAACATGGGTACTTTGATGTCCAGACCGGTCTCTACTTTGGCATTCTTTGTTTTTGCTGAACCTGACACAGTATCACCTTTTACTGCCTGCTCGCATTCCACGATCTGAAGAGCAACTTTATCCGGCAGGATTACGCCGAGGATCTCGTTGTCGTACATCGTGATGTTGACCATGTCATTTTCTTTCATGAATTTCAGTTCCCATTCAAGATTGGTCTTGGGAATTTCAATCTGATCATATGTCTCAGTATCCATAAATACGCATGCTTCACCGTCATCATAAAGGTACTGCATCTCTTTCTTTTCGATATGTGCAGGTTCGACCTTGTCTCCTCCGGTGAAGGAGATCTCATTGATAACACCTGTACGCAGGTTCTTGACTTTTGCTTTTACAACCATCTGTCTCATAGCTGTCTTGTTCAGATCGAGGTTGAGAACAGTGTAAAGGTTATTCTCGTATTCAAACGATGTTCCGGGTCTTAAATCATTAACAATAATCATAATTTATGCTCCTACGACATTATTTTATAAGAATGGTTTCTTTTGTCAACGGAACACAAATTAATTAAAGATTCATCTCCTGCCAATTAATCTTCGTCACGGATCGGCACGTAATCATAGATATGCATATCAGTACACAGCTGTATATCCAGCATTTCGCTGACCGGACTGCTGATCTGAGCCAGGCAGGAATCTGTTCCGCACTCTGCGTAAAACGAAACCCCGGCGTAGGCATAATGGCCGGAAACAGGTGTTCCGTTTTTCAGACAGCAGCTGATGAATCTGATCACAGCTTCTTCGGCTGACAGATAATCATTGGTCCTTCTGAGATTCTCAAGTGCTCTTGTCCTGCACATATTGTTTTGTGCTATGACAGAGATCACAGTTGTGATCAGGATAAAAATGCTCAGGAAATAGATACTGACAGATCCCTTTTTAAACATGTACAAGCACCCGTTCCGTTTCCCGGTCATCCCGGAAATATTTGATCTTCAGAATATCTCCGGTTGCAATGAATGCAATACCGGAAATATCCGAAAGAAAGATCTGAGTTCCCGGTGAAAGGATCAGATGGCGATTGACAAAACGCAGGACATTTTCTTCTTCATGATAGGTAAAATGCACCTCCTGTGAACTGACAGAAAAGTCTTCGGATACGATCAGAATATGTCTCAGCTGGCAGAGTGCGATCTCATCCTGGATATCCTCCCTGAATTCTGTCAGCGGGATCAGCAGCTTCATACAGCTGAATGCGACAGGCATCAGCATACAGCATGCCCAGAGCACAAAGATCAGTTCATAGGTGAAGTATCCGCTTCTGCTTCGCATATGATGCATGTTTCGATCCTTTCACTGATCTGCTGATGTGATTCGTTCATCTCCTGCGTGCATTCTCTGATCAGTTCTGCAGCACTGCAGGAAGTCCTGACAGCCGCTGCTGTCAGGATGACAGAGAGCGACAGAACTGCTAAGCCTGCCAGAAGATCTGTGAGCGTCATCTGTCATTCCGGAAGACGAGTCTTCCCCCTCCCAGTTCGATCACCGCTGTATATGTTTTTTTACCGCCGGAAAAGACGATCGTACCGATATGCGATGCATTCCCGTACCGGTTGAATCCGATCAGCGTTCCCCTGTCATCCTCGGCGGCAAAGGACCTGTTTGCGGCATGGAGAAGTGCTTCCGACTGCACTTCCAGATATTTGTCGGGGAACAGGGAAAATGATCCGCGGGAAAAACCAGCTGAGCGCAGGCCAAGCAGTCCGAGTACCGACAGGACAGACAGAGAAATCAGCAGTTCCAGCAGTACATAACCTTCAGTTCGCCTGTGCCTGCCCGTTGTAAATGGAGATCGTTCTGCCATCTTCACATGTTCTCTGTACATCACTCATCAGTCCTTCATTGATCAGATCATTGACACTGTTGGGATCCCTGTCATTGGCAAGCCGGTACTCCAGAATCGCCGAATCAACCACTTTTACCAGTGCGTCACAGCCTTTTTCATTCACAATTCCAAGCACCTTCTGAATATTCGGCACTGACAGGATAAACAGGATCGAAACGATCGTCACGACGATGATCATTTCAAGAAGCGTAAAACCTTTTTTCATCATTCCCTCCTAAAATTCCGTTAATACGGACAGCGGCATCATCAGGATCCGGTAGACGATGATCAGCATGATCCCGACTCCTGCATAACTGATGAGCCTGATGACTTCGGTGTATCTTTTCAGTTTTCTCTGCATGCGCAAGGATGACATATGAAGATAGCTGTTCATCATGTTCCCTGCTCCCTCCGTATGGACCGCGATCCTCATAAACCGGTATAACGAAGGATCCAGGTACCTGCTGTGCATCGCTTCCTCAAACGCATTCCCGTCTCTCAGTGCATCATCCATTCCGCATGCCAGCATTCTGATCAGCGGCTGGCTGTCCAGACTTTTCAGGATCTGCAGGCTCTGCATCGTGTGCAGATCCATTTCAATGCATTGTGTGTAGAACAGGATAAACCTGGCAGATACATACTCCCGGATGATCGGGAGAAGATTTTTCGAAGCGATAAAGCAATATGCTCTGATACGGTACTTCCGGGATGTGCAGACTGCCGCAATGATCAAAGCAGCGATCACGATGCCAAGCAGAAAAGCACTGATCAGGCGCACCGCGGCTGCGACGCGGCTGTAAAATGACAGATCGATCCGGAAGCCTGCCATCATGGAAAGCAGAGCCGGGAAGCAGAATTCCGAGAACAGCAGACATCCGCACAGCATCAATAAGAACATGCTCAGCGGATACGCAGCCTGTGACAGATACTGCTTACGGGAAGCCTGCCGTGCGTTCGCCATGCGTATGGAAAGCCCCAGTGCTTCCTTTACAGGCAGGACCGGTATGAATCCTTCCAGATAGCGTCTGTATCTGTCCGGACAGAAATCAGTCATGACACGGTCTCCCGGTTCACCGTTTTCCAGCTGCCGGCGCATCATTGCAAAGCATTCCGCATTGTGTTCATCTTCCAGTACGCTGAGACACTGACGGAGTGAAAACCCGGCATTCAGCAGCGACAGGATGCCTTCGCAGTCAAATGGTTCAAGCAAGATCCGGTGCTGCCTGCGGAAGACTGATATATCCGTTTTCAACAGCTTCCATAACCGCTTCCGGAAGTTTCCTGAACCGGCTGCTGTGTTCGTGGTTTCGGAAATAATAGGTCACCTCCTCTCTGTCCATCACTTCATATACGCAGATCCTGCCCGGCTGATCCTTTCTGTCATACAGCCGCTGACTCGTGATCCCTCCGAGCACGTCGCTCAGCTGGTATTCATGCACTCCGAGATCCAGCATTCTGTGCACTGCGCCTGTGCAGTCCGAGGCATGAATGGATGTGACGACCAGATGTCCTGTCAGCGCGCATCTGACAGCCATCTGTGCAGCTTCACTGTCTCTGATCTCTCCGATCATGATGATGTCCGGATCATGCCGCATCAGCTGACGGATCCCTTCCGCAAATGACAGATGTGCCTGGGAATTGACCTGCAGCTGGACATATTTCTCGGAATAGACTTCCACAGGATCTTCCAGCGTATAGATCTTCCTGCCTGCTGTTTCGTTGAGAATCGTATACATCGTTGTCGTCTTGCCGCTGCCGGTAGGACCTGAGAACAGGTACAGACCTGATCTGTGTCCAGTTATGCTTTTCAGATAATTGACCTGCGCCGCATTCATGCTGAGGTCACTGACTGACAGACTGCCTGTGCTGCTGAGTATCCTGAGAACACCGCTCTTCAGGTGATAGCCGCTTACCAGCGCAAAACGCAGTGCGACAGGTTTACCGTCTACATTGATCTCAAACGAGCCTGTCTGGGGCAGAGCAGCTGCGCTCACATCCATATCCGCCCTGTACAGCAGAAAG
>CAMOPG010000166.1:0-4922 GCA_946622165.1 uncultured Erysipelotrichaceae bacterium | reverse complement strand
CCATCGGTCATCTTTTTTATTGTCTCTCAGCCAGTTCTCTGATGAAGCCGGCAGCTCTTTCAAATGTCTGTGCACGCAGATCTCCCTGGAAACCATGCCCCGCACCGGGTATGACTTCCAGCTCGGCATTTTGATAGACCTCTGCTGCCTGCTGTGAATATGACAATGGTACGATCGGATCATCCGTCCCATGTATGATCAGTACGTTTCCTTCATATCCTCTGATCGACTCATAGGTATCCATATACATTGCATCTGTGAAATACCGGTGTCCGACCGGAACATTGAATGCATAAAGCTCTTCCGGGATCTGTCCTTCGACATACACCTCCCGCGCCATATCCGGGATGTTGAAGGCAGGATACAGCAGTACCATGCCGGCAATGTCCTGCGGACGTTCTGCCGCAAGCAGTGCAGAGACCATGCCTCCCTGGCTTTCTCCCATCAGATATGTATTATCACGGTCCATGAAAGCGTACTGCCACAGTTCATTCAGAACAAATTCCAGATCATCGCACTCTGTCAGTATGGACATATCGGAAATATCCCCGCTGCTTCTGGAATAAGTCGATCCTCCGCAGTAGTCAAATATATAGGCTGCCATTCCTGCATCCACGCATTTGCCTGCCTGATCGACCAGGTCATAGTAACTGCCCTGTATTCCGTGTGAAATGATCACAAGCGGGTAGCTTTGTTTGTCTTCTGTCGGCAGATAGAGCTGACCGTAAATATGTTTATCCCCGCTGTTCAGTTCCAGAATATGAACGCCGAACAGATCCGTTCCGGTCACTGCTTCATTGGATTCCCGGAATTCCTCCAGTGTGATCAGCTCCGGTTCCGGCTCCGGTGTTTCCGGAACGGGTGCATCCGGTGTATTCACAGCAGGTTCTGTACTGACTGCAGGGGTTTCTGCGGCCTGTGCTGAAGGTACAGGAGCCTCTTCTTTCTTTCCGCATCCGCACAGCACCAGTGCAGATGCCAGACATATCATCCATTTTCTGTTTCTCATGTTATTTCTTCCATACATCCGGCAGCAGATACCGGATGACTTTCAGTATACACAAAACAATGTATGTTGGATATTAAGAAAAAATGAAGTATCCCTTCCGCATTTAAGGGATACTTCAGCAGGTACATATCAGATCTCTGTCAGGACATGGAGATCAGCTGATGATCAATGAATGCCCCAGGCTGCGAAGAATCCGCCTCTGACAGCTTCTCCGACCTGTGCAACGCCTGTGCAGTCACCAACGACTGCTGTTGTCGGGTATTTCTCGCAGATCGCTTCAACGATACCGTTGTTCGGTTTCATACCGAAGGAAACGATCACTGTGTCTGCCGGGATCGTGAGTTCGCCGTCAGGTCCTTCTGCAACAAGTCCTTCCGGTGTGAACTGCTTGATCTTTGTGGAAGTCAGCTGCTTGACATGGTTGTCACGCAGACGGAACAGCAGAGGATTACGGTTATCCAGCAGTGCAGTCGGGCAGAGCTCCGGCAGCATCTCTACGATCGTAACTTCTTTGCCTTCCAGTGCAAGGTCGAGCGCAGCTTCGCATCCGCTGACGCCGCCGCCTGCAACGACGATCTTTTCACCCTTGATCTTTTCAGGATGCAGGTGTGCGTCGCATACTTCTACGACATTTTCATTGTTGATTCCCGGGATCGGAGGAATGGAAGGTACAGCACCGAGCGCAAGGATGATACGGTCTGCTTCAGCCAGTTCCGGTGAATCAGGTGTGATCTCTTTGCCAAGGACGACTTTTACGCCGTTCTTCTGGATCTGTGTCTTTTCATACTGCACAAATTCACGAAGGTGCTTTTTGAATACAGGCCTGGACGCTGCGATCAGCTGTCCGCCGAGTTCCTCACCCTTATCGTAAAGTGTTACATCATGTCCCTGGGCAGCCGCAACACGTGCTGCTTCCAGTCCGCCGGGGCCGCCGCCGATGACAGCGATCTTCTTCGGGTTCTCTGTCTTGACGAGCGGATATTCCTTTTCATGAACAGCCTGCGGGTTGATCGCGCAGCTGATCGCACGGTTCTGATACAGTCTGCCTACACAGATCTGGTTGCAGAACAGGCAAGGTCTGACATCTTCTTCATGACCTTCAAGGATCTTGTTCGGCATATCCGGATCAGCGATCAGTGCACGTCCGAACATTGCGAAGTCGATCTTTCCGTCAGCCAGTGCTTTTTCAGCGGATTCAGGCGTATGTGTGCCGGAGTTCAGAACGATAACGCCGCAGGCTTCCTTGATCTTTGCGGCATAGTCAGCCATGCTGGAGTCACCCTGGTAAATGGACGGGCATACCCACTGCTTGTCTTCATATGCGCCTACGTCAATATCGAATGCGTCAACACCGAGGTCACGCATATAATTGATGACTTCGATGGATTCTTCCAGTGTACGTCCGCCTTCGAAATCATGTGTCGCAGCGATACGCATCAGGATCGGCATATCAGGTCCGACCTGGGAACGGATGCCTTCATAGATCTCTTTGCAGATACGCATGCGGTTTTCAAATGATCCGCCGTATTCGTCGGTTCTCTTGTTCCAGATCGGAGTAATGAACTGGTCAAGGATATAGCCGGCATGTGCATGGATCTCAACTGCGTCAGCTTCAGCCAGCTTTGCACGGGCAGCAGCTCTTGTGAAGCAGCCGACCATGTCATGGATCTCTTCAACCGTAAATGCACGGCAGAGTCTGTCCGGGAAGTAGAAGGACGGTACTTCGGACGCGGATACCATCTGGTCATCCGAGAACGGGAATGCATTTCTGCCCAGACCGCAGCCGAGCTGGATACATACCTTTGCGCCTTCTGCATGCATCGCTTCCACGAGTGCGGACCAGCCTTTCATCTGCTCATCTGTATCAGCTGTTGTGATGTAGTTGATCCACGGGTCTGTTTTGTTTGTAACATACTGTACTTCTGTAATGACCATGCCGACGCCGCCGCGTGCTCTTGCGCGGAAGTATTCCAGCTGGTTGGCTGATACGGAGCCATCATGGTTTTCCGAGAATGTTCCCATAGGGCTCATGACGATACGGTTTTTCAGTGCGAGTTTGCCGATCTTTCCGTACGAATAAAGATGCGGGTACTTTTCAGGTATCATATATTATCTCCTCCCATATCACCTGCCTCCTTCTGACAGGGACATTTCCTTTATCTGAACTCATTTTACAATCCGGAAATGGAATTGTATGTGTTCAATCCTCCAAAGAAGTTATAATGAAGGTGTGCATTTTGCACACCTTACTGTGAGGTGTTTATGACTGCAGTATCATACACAGACAATACGGAATATCTGCAGCGGAAAGAACGGCTGACTGAATGTCTTCTGAAGCGCAGAAGTGCAGAAGAGATCGTCCACGAGGCAGCTGTACAGTACTGTGCACCCGTCATCCTGACCACCAGCCTGTATCGGGTGATCGTCATGGATGACCTTGGCATGGAAGTCAATGATCCGGTCTGGCAGACCGCAAAGGAAACAGGCTACTGCAGCAGTGACAACATCGCTGATTTTGAGATACAGGGCATCACCCGTGATGTGCTGAACGCACAGAATTCATTCATCCTGGACAGAGGCGTCGGTCAGGACATCCCGCGTATCCTGATGAAGATCATGATCAATGACACGCCTGCCGCATATATCGGCATTTTCCAGACAGGCAGACCGTTCAGTGAAACAGACCTCAGAATCACCGATTACCTGTGCGAAGTGCTTTCGCTTGTACTGGAACGGGACCAGCGCATCCTGCCAGGAGGCATCACCGTCCATGAATCGATCCTGAACGACCTGCTGGACGGCACGCTGACCTCTCCTACTGTTCTCAATGACCGCATGCGCACGGCATACTGGACTGCCAGAGCCATCTTCCAGTGCATACTGATCACGCCTGCACACAAATCCTCCGGCATCGACAACAGCGCATATCTGCAGTCGGTCCTGACAGGAGTATTCCCGGGCAGTCATATGGTGCAGGTCCCCGAAGGGATCCTGCTCGTCCTGAATGAAGACAGTCTCCGCCCGGAGCGCTATAAACATCTGCAGAATGTCGTACAGCAGTTCGATCTGTTCATGAACATCTCAGAGCCATTCCGGAATCTGATCCTGCTGAGACATTATTATGAATCATGCAAAGTGATCAGGGATGTCGCACGAAAGCAGAAACGCAGCAGCCGGATCACGGAACTGAAGGACGTCTACTATGACGTTCTGTCCGTGCTTCTGCAGAAAGAAGAAAAAATGGTCTTATGCCAGACAGAATACAGGATCCTGCTGGACTATGACCTTGAGCACAGCACTGATTACGTCAAAACACTTGAAACATACATCGAACACGGCTGTTCGATCACGGATACAGCCAATGCATTGTTCATTCACCGCAACACCATGGCAAAACGCCTGGACAGAGTCAAAGAGATCTGCGGTCTTGAGATCACAGACGGCACTGCCCTGATCCGCTTCTACCTCAGTTCCAGAATGATGAAGAAATAACTACGGAGGGTATCATGAATATCTACGCTGCATTTTCGCTTTTCGCACTGATCATCCTTGTATACTGGATCATCAACGAACTGTTCACCATACTGTTCCGCTTTATGGGTCTGCCTGAGGAACGGGCCCGCTTCCAGGTCACATCATTGCTGACGGGATGCGGTTTTACAACAAGAGAAAGTGAATTCTTCATCTCATCACGAAGCAGACGAAGACTTGCGCGAATGACGATGCTGTTCGGCTATGTCTTCAACATCACGATCGTTTCTTCGTTTATCAACCTGTTCCTGTCATTCCAGGGCCAGCATGCTGTTGACTATCTGATCGGTATTATGATCCCGCTTGCGTCAGTCGGCCTGATCTTTGCCATCATCCGCACTCCTTCCATGCGCAGCTGGACAGATGCGTTCCTGTCGGGACT
>CAMOPG010000165.1:0-4953 GCA_946622165.1 uncultured Erysipelotrichaceae bacterium | reverse complement strand
TCGACAGCAATACCCGTGTCAGCTTCGTGATGGTCAATACGACAAACGGAAAGAGCTTCCTTCCGGCATTCACGGATTTTGAAGAAGCCAAGAAGCTCAAGGTTTCCCAGGAGGGCAACCTGCAGTATGTCGTACGCTCACTGAAGGAATACGAGAATATGCTTGAGGATCCCAGAAATACTGCAGAAGGCATCGTCATCAACCCGATGAACGAAAACATGGTATTGCCCAAACCGCTGGTACTGGCAATGGTCAAGGGACAGGATATTGCGAATATCCAGATCCGTACCCCTCAGCAGACAGCTGAGGAACAGGCTCAGCCCCAGATCCAGGCACAGCCTCAGGCACCGGTACCCGGCGCAGTGCCTCCCGGCATGCAGGCGATCTACAGTGAACCGAGGATCTATCCTACGGCACTGGTCAATGCGGTATATGAATACTGTGTCGGCAAGGAAGGCCTCAGCCGTGTATGGATGAGACAGCAGCTGGCGGGCGGACAGGTCGCATTCGCGTTTGTAGTGGAAACAGACAAACCGGATCCCGAACTGCTGCAGGGCATTCATGATACAGCAGCACCTCTGGCAAAAGAGGTTCCTGTTGTTGTCATGAGCTATTCCGAAAAGATCGAAAAGACGGTTGTACAGGGAACTGTTCCCCTGTATGACAGAGAGCTGGAGTTCTGATGATCATTCGTCAGCTGCAGCAGGATGAAATACAGCAGGGTACTGCACTGATCAAAGAGGTCTTTGAAGCAGAAGACCACCTGGGCTATGACGAAGAAGGCGCCAAAGCCTTTCTTTCGCTTCTGGAACGCAAAGCAGAAGATCTGTCATGGCTTGGTGCGTTTGAAGAAGAACTGCAGGGCGTACTTGCCTGGAATGCGGAAACCATGCATATGGTGTATCTGTTTGTCAGGGAAGAAAAACGCAGACGCAGGATCGGAACATTTCTGGTAGAAGAACTCTCCAAGCGGGCATTTGATGAAGGCTTTGACAGACTGACCGTCAATGCCAGGACAGACGTGCTTGATTTCTACGAATTCAACAGATTCGTTCCGCTGTCGCACAGTGAAGAAAACGGCGTTGACCGTGTATCCATGGAACTGCCTCTGGCAGACAGGTTCCTGGGAACGCTTGTGACCGTTACGGTAGAACATACGATCGGACAGCTTCATGAGGTCTACGCGGACGAACAGTATCCGTGCAACTACGGTTATATTGAAGAACTGGCAAAATACAGAGGGATCTTCCAGGATGCCTATGTGACCGGCGTGCATGAACCCGTGGACAGCTTCCAGGGATATGTCACAGCGATCATCTACCGCTATGGGCATGGCAGTGTTTGGGTGGTCACGCCCGGCACCGTCTATAACAAAGACGAGATCATCAACACCATAGCGTTCCAGGAACAGTATTACGACACCAGGATCGTCTGGTACGAACCGCAAACTGAAAGCGTATCTGCGTGATACGCTTTTTGAGGATAAGGAGTCATTTATGGCAAAAGCATTGATCAACGGACATTTATATCAGTCGGAAGGGACAGCGCTGTACCTGGATGAAGGCATGATCCTTCATATCGGCACAGATGCAGAAATACAGCAGTACATACAGGCAGAAGATGAAGTGATCGATCTGAACGGGGCGTATGTTTATCCGGGACTGATCGCGCCGCATTTCAGTCTGATCCATTGTGCAGCCCGTACTGATCAGACAGTTCTGAACAGTCTGCAGGATATCCGCGCACTGCTGGAACAGGCTTCCACAGGCCAGGATCTCTGGGTACGCGGGGAAGGGCTTGACCGCAGTCTTGTTGTCAGTGAAACAAAGACACTGCTGGACGGGTTCCGCCGTCCGGTCGTCCTGTTCGGGAATGACCATGCATGGTGCATGGTCAACGCATCCGCACTGAAAAAAGCAGATATCGATCAGGATACGATGATTCCGGACGGAACGGTCAATATTGAGAATGGACTTCTGGAAGGACAGGCTGTACGCGTACTGGAAAGCTTCCTTCCGGCAGCCTCCTCAAAAGAACTCCGGGAACAGATCCTTGCGGCCGTGCATGTACTGAACAGAAACGGTTTTACCGGTGCAGGCAGCTATGACTTTGTGCAGGGATATGACTGGAAAGCAGTACTGGACGCGTTCATGCGTCTCAGCTATCAGGGAGCCCTGACGCTCAGGGTCGATGAACAATGTGCGTTCGAGATCCCGGAAGAACTGGCGCACTTCCTGGATGAGGGATATACAACAGATGTGGGAGATGATTTCTTCCGGATCGGATATCTGTATATCGCGGAAAAGGAAGAAAACTCCGATGTCATGATGGGACTGGCAAATTCCTACAACATGCCGGCAATGCTGGATACGGATCTTTTGATGAAGGAACTGAAGGATCTGGTACTGGAAGGAAATCCGCTGGGTTATGTGATCAATGCGGATCACAGCAGTCATACAGCCAGACACCAGGCAGTGACAAAACAGATCCGGCTGATCGGATCAAAGGAAGAAGACATCGATGATCTGACCTCACTGCTGTGCGATCCGGCAGAGGGCATCGGTTTGGTCATCGCTGACTATGCCGCCAAAGGCATACAGCCCGGACGCGTGATCGATCTTCTGAGCAAAGGCAGCGCACTGCTTTTGCGGCGTGAATATGAACTGGGACAGATCAGGGAAGGATACCTGGCGGATCTTTGTATCTGCGATCATGACCTGGAAACACAATATGAACAGGCGAACGTACTGATGACATTTGTCGGCGGGGAACAGGTATGAAATGCCGTAAGATCAGAAGGAAAGACATTGAAACATGTCTGAACTGGTATAACTACTACATTGAAAACAGCACTGCCACTTTCGAAACAGAACCGCTGAGCCTGCAGGAGTTTGCCTCCCGCGTTGAACAGATCACTGCCCGTTATCCATGGATCGTCATGGAAACCGAGGAAGGGATCGTCGGTTATGCATACCTGAGTCCGTTCATGACACGCAGCGCGTATGACTGGACAGCGGAAGTGTCCCTGTATCTTGATCAAAAACAGCGTTATCACGGCTACGGAAAGCTCCTGTTTGAAGAAATCATCAGGATCGCCAGGGAGGAAGGCTACCGCAATCTGATCTCCGTGATCACTTCGGAAAACAAGCCCTCCATTTCCATGCATGATGCCCTTGGCTTCGTGAAATCAGGTGAATACCCGTCGTTCGGCTTCAAGTTCGGCAGATGGCTCGGCGTTTCCTGCTATACAAAAGTGATCAATGAAACGGTTGACGGATCGCACAGTCCGTTCTCTGCGAAATGGAGCATTGACGCATGAGCAGAGCTGTATTGGCTGCAGTACAGCTGACCAATGATACAGCCTTTGCCTCACGCTTTGAAGAATGCAGAAGGCTGTGCGAGGCATGCGGGATTGAAGTCGCTGGAGAGATCGTTCAGAAATCGCGCTCTCTGGATCCTAAGACCGCATTCCGCCAGGGAAAGATCGAAGAACTGGCGAACATGACAAAAGCCCTGGAGGCAGACTGTGTTATTTTCGGCTCCCAGCTGTCCATCGCAGCCTCGGCCAGACTGAGCGCAGCCTGCGGGGTTCCTGTCAAAGACCGCACAGCACTCATTCTGGATATCTTTTCACTGCGGGCAAGAAGTGCCCAGGCCAAGATGCAGGTAGAGCTGGCAAGACTGGAATACGCAATGCCGGCACTGATCCGGGATGTGGATGAAGCGGAAACGCACCAGCGCGGCGGCTCGGCCGTCAACAGAGGTGCCGGCGAAACAAGGGCAGCCGGACTGCGCAGAAAATATCAGAACCGGATCACTGAGCTGAAGAAGCGCCTGGCTTCCATTGAAAAGCGTGACCATCAGGCATCCAATCACCGCAACAAATCCGGTCTCAAGCGTGCCGCTCTTGCAGGCTATACGAATGCCGGCAAGAGCTCACTGCTCAACAGCATCATGAAGCATACCGGCTCTCAGGCCGGCACGGCTGAAGAAAAGGATATGCTGTTTGCGACACTGGATACGTCAATACGCAGGATCGACTATGACAGCCACGCATTCTTCCTGTATGACACGGTCGGCTTTGTATCGGATCTGCCGCACGGTCTGGTCGAAGCATTCCGCAGTACATTGTCTGCTGTAACGGACGCCGACCTGATCATCGAAGTGATCGACGGGTCAGATCCTGAATGGCAGACACATGTCAGGGTGACAGAGGACACACTGAATCAGATCGGTGCCGGTGACATCGAGGTGCTCAGGGTCTTCAATAAGATCGACCTGTGTGATCACAGTGAATTTGCCCAGGCAATGTGCGTCAGCTGCCGCACAGGTGAGGGCATTGAAGAACTGACGGAGGAGATCATTGCCCGGCTGTATCCGGAAGAGATCACGATCCACTGCCTGATCCCTTATGAGCGTATGGCTATGATCCGCAACAATCTGTCATTGCGCATCAGTATACTGGAAAGCTATGAAGATGGTATGATGACTGAGATCAGCGGTGAGCGCGTCAGAGCGCTGCCGTTTATGAAATATCAGATGGAGGAAACTGATTATGAATACCGTATGGGACAAATTAAACAATGAAGAAAAACAACAGCTGAACGAATTCAACGAAAGCTATCGTCAGATCCTTTCCGCTGCCAAGACAGAACGTGAGTTCGTTGTGGAAGCAGTGAAGCTTGCTGAAGCTGCAGGCTACCGCAGTCTTGCAGAGATCAGGGAACCGCTGAAAACAGGCGACAAGGTATATGCCGTCAACCGCGGAAAGAACCTGTGCATGTTTATGATCGGTGAAGAACCGCTCACAAGCGGCATGAACATTCTCGGCGCGCATATCGATTCACCGCGTCTGGATCTCAAGCAGCACCCGCTGTTTGAAATGGACGGCATTGCGCTGCTCGATACGCATTATTACGGCGGCATCAAAAAGTACCAGTGGGTCGCAAGACC
>CAMOPG010000164.1:0-5117 GCA_946622165.1 uncultured Erysipelotrichaceae bacterium | reverse complement strand
CTCCGGATGCCGTGTATACCGGAATTGTTTGAAGGGTGACCTTCAGACTTTTTTTATAGGTAACGATTGTTTTAAGCGCAGTCGAAACAAAAGAAATTGTGATTATTTATCGGAATTGTGCCTTTCCACTTTGTATTGATTCAGATAAGTTCTCAGCATAGGCATTGCAATGGAGGGGTCCTGTTGTTCCAGCGCGCTGATATAATTCCCATGTTCATGAGACAGAACCTTCAGATAGTAATTGGTATTGGTTGGATCATCCGAAAGATTGGGCAAATGAGAATATTTTTCTGTACTTTCCCTGAAATGATCCGCGAGTCCTTTTCCAAACAATTTAAACACCAGCATAAAATACCGGTTCCTTGTGATCCTGCATAATTCTTCGTGAAAAGAAAAGTCTTTGATATGAAAAGCTTCCAGATCGTTTTGTTCCGCAGATTCGATCATTTCCGAAAGCAGTTCCCGCATTTTATGAATATCTTCATCAGTACGCACTTCACATGCCACATCCAAAATGGCTCCTTCCAGATAACTTCTGAATTGTGAAAGTTCGTCGAGCTGCTCTATCGTACTCAGAAGATCTGCTCCGTTATCAAGATAGTTTTCCAAGGGTGCTTCTTTGATATATGTTCCGTCTCCAACCCTGATGTCGATCAGTCCAAGAGCAGACAGCCGCTGAATAGCGGTCCTGGCTGAGAGTCTGCTTACACCGAACATATTCGCAATTTCGGTTTCGGTTGGTATTTTGTCTCCGGGTTTCCATTCATGTGATATGATGCGGTTCTTCAATTCGTCAAAGATCTGATCACTGACGCTGCTGCGATTGATTTTTTTGAATGACTCTGTTCTGTTCATAATAAATAACCTCATCTATATAACAATTATATATTATGTTCTTTTTATTACTGTTTTCAAATCCCGATAAATAATCAATATCATACTTGACATACACAAAATCATAAAATAATATAATTGTATAACAAATATATTAATGATAAACGGAACGATAAATTGCAGAAAGGGGATGAAAAACATGAAATTTATCGATCAGAAGCGTCTGCACCAACCAGCAGACACAGAATTTGTAAAAAGAAAGTTTCTCGATATCCGTTATGCTCCGGAAGGAGACTGGTATCTGCCGAACTTCTTTACACCCGATGGACAGTGGAAGACAGAAGAAGATTTTGATCAGTCAGGACCTGTTTATCCGGGAATGAAGTTTGAAGAGGAAACCGGTGAACAGAAGGAACAGCCAAAGGGCAAAACAAAGGCAATGCTGCTGAGGGAAGAGATCCGGCAGATCAGTGAGGCAAAATCTGAAAAGGCAGTTCCGTCAGAAACAGGCTTAAAGGATCAGAGTCTCTGCCCGTTCCCGGCAGACGGTGAACACAGACTGCTTGATATTTATCTGCCGAATGAAGGAGAGGGACCATTTCCTGTCGTTATTGATGTCTTCGGAGGCGGATACTACTACGGAAGAAAAAGTTCCCATAAGCTTGTACCGGCACTGGAAATGCTTCGCAGGGGATTCGCTGTTGTCAGCTTCAACTACTCCATGAGTTTCATGGCTGCGTTCCCGATCCAGATACAGGAAACAAAAGCGGTGATTCGTTTTGTCAGAAAGCATGCGGCTGAATATGATCTGGATCCGGACCGGATCGCGCTGATGGGAGAATCAGCAGGAGCACATATGGCTGCACTGGCAGCAGTGACATCAAGCTGCGGAGAGATGAAAGACAGTCGCTGGCCGAACAGTGATGTTTCCGATGAAGTACAGGCAGTCATTGCAGTATATTGTCCTGTTGACAATTCGGCAGCATCGGGAATGTTTGACATTGAAAAGCAGATCTGGGGTGTTGATTCCATTCTGCGCAGTGAAATGGGTTCTATTTCGTCCATGGACTGTGTACTGGCAGGAGGATACCTGGAAGAACGCAAATGGATGAACGACATGATCAATCCCGAAAACTATGTTAACAGGAAATGTCCGCCGTTCTTCTTCCTCCACGGAACACAGGATATGGTGGTACCGATGATCGGCTCAATGCACTTTGCCGGTCTTCTGTCAGGAGCCATCGGTTCGGAACATGTCAAATATCAGATCGTTGAAGGTGCGCATCATGACATTCACGATTTTGAGAAAGATTGGATCTATGATCTTGAGGAAAAATTCCTGAAAGATCAGATGCATATCGGATAAACACAGTAGTAACACACTGATTTTGATAAAAGGAGAAAAAATATGAGTAACACATTGATCATTGCTGTCTTTTTTCTAAGCATGCTGTTCCTGATGTTCGGTATTATCAAACTCAAAGTCAACGCAGGTATGATGATGCTGATCACAGCTGTACTGACAGGTCTGGCTCTGGGAATGCCTTCAAAAGACCTGATCGGTGCGATCTCAGGCGGATTCGGCGGTATGATGTCCGCGCTTGGAATCGTTGTCGGACTTGGTATTATACTTGGCTCGATCCTGGAACTGTCCGGTGCGACTGACCAGCTGGCGCTTGCAATGCTTAAGAAGTTCGGATCTAAAAAAGCCTGCACAGCACTGAATATTTCGGGATATATGATTTCCATTCCCGTATTCATGGGACCGGCATATATCATTCTGAATCCGATTTGTACAACACTTGCCAAGCATACAAAAAAGAGCGTTATCGGTTACACAACGGCTCTGGTAGTAGGTCTGATGTGCACACACTGTCTGGTTATCCCGACTCCGGGACCGCTTGCTGTAGCAGGATCTCTTGGCGCGAATGTTGGTCTGTTCATTATGTATTCTCTGATCGTTTCCCTGCCGGCCAGCATCTGCGGCGGTATTCTGTACGGCAACTATCTGACGAAAAAATACAGCACTGAAACAGAACAGGCAGAAGTATCTGATGAAGAAGCGATCGGTGAGATCATGAAAACGCAGAAAGAAAATCATCCTTCTGCAGGTACAGCAATTATGCTCATCCTGCTTCCGATCTTCCTGATCGTCTTTGCAACACTGGCGCCGTATGCAACACAGTCACCTGCAGTTCTGAATGTATGCACATTCTTGTCTGCTTCCAACGGTGTCGGCGCATTGCTGATCTCTGTTCTTGTCGCATGGGCTATGCTGAATAAATACATTGGCAAGACGCCGAGTGAAGTATTCTCCGGATGCCTGAATCAGAATGGTGATATCTTCTTCATGTTGGCTGCTTCCGGTTCCTATGGTGCTGTAGTCAGTGCCTCAGGTATCGGCAATGTGCTCGGAAGTATTGTATCTTCCACAAGCATTCCTCTGTTTGTTATGGCATTTATCCTGTCAGTATTGCTGAAAGCAGCTCTCGGTTCTTCAGCAACCGCACTGGTTACAACAGCTACACTGATCGCTCCTATGCTGGCAGCTAATAATGCTAACCCGATCCTCGTCGGTCTTGCGATCTGCCTCGGCGGACTCGGTATCTGCCTGCCGACTGACGGAGCATTCTGGCAGGTGAAAGCATTCAATAATCTGTCCATGAAAGAAACGTTTGTTGCACATACAGGCGGCAACCTGATCGCCTGCATCGTAGGCTTCATCATTCTGTGCATCCTGTCATTCATGCCGTTCCTTCCCGGTCTTGGATGATATCATAATACAATTCCCTATACAGTATGAAAAACTGCAGCAGTTGAACATGAAACCAACTGCTGCAGTTTGATTATCAGGACTTTGTATGAACGTCCATCTGAGGATACGGGATCGAGATGCCTTCCTGGTCAAATCTCTTTTTGAACAGTGTCCGTAAGTCACGTTGGACACCGAAATACTGTCTGGGAAGTGTCTTCTGCATGACGGTGACTTTCATACTGCTGTCATCAAAAGAATTGATTGACGCAACAGTCGGATCACCAAGGCACACATCTCTGTGTTCATCCGCATATGTCTGTGCGATCTCACGGAGGATATCAGTAATTCTGTCAATATCATCTTCATATGCTACAGGTACATCAACAGATGCCATGTTGTAGTCCGTGGAATAATTGACGACTGTTTTGATGCTTCCGTTGGGGACGATGATCTTTTCACCTGAGAATCTTTTCAGATACGTACAGCGCAGCGCAAGTGAAGTGACGGTACCTTCATATTCATTCAGTTTTACAAAATCACCGACACCGTACTGATGCTCAAACATGATAAATGCGCCTGCTACAATATCTCCGATAATGCTCTGTGCGCCGAGCGATACGACCAGGGCGCCGACTCCGGCTGCTGTTACGATGTTGGAAAAAGCCGAAGTGAATCCGAGGCGGTTGATGATCAGACATATTGCCGCAAAGTAGATCATGTATCTGCATGCGCTTCTTAACAGTGTCATCGCTGTAATGATCTCTTTTGCCCGCATCTTGTCATCCATCTTTTCTGCTCTGTTCATAGCGCCCTTGGTCCCGCGTGAAAGAAGATTCAGGATCAGGCGTGCTACAGCAAGCACGATGATGATATATATCAGTTTGGAAACGAAACTTGTCAGATCTCCAAGCGTTTCATATAAAACTTTCTGCCAGTCTATACCCATAATCTGTTGTTCTCCTTATCCAGTATTCTAGCATTTTTCACAGTGAAGATAAAAAACTGCGTTTATCGCTTCATTGTTTGTGATATTAAGCGTGATCTGAAGTGAACTATGATAAAGCCGGAAAATAAAGGAGACTGATCATGAAACAATTTGTACCTGTAAATAAAGGGCCGGTCATTATCAAAGAGGCTGCCAATTCCAATACGATCTCAGACGCGTACAAAGATTCAATTACGATCGCGTACCAGTTTATTGACTCTGCTGAAGCAGATACCTCATTTGAGTTCTGCGGCAGAACGCTGCAGGCACCGATCATGGCAGGACCGATCGGAGGACAGAAAAAGATCATGGAAGACGGACAGCTGCATTATGCCCGTGCGATCAGTGAAGCAGGGAGTGTTTACTGGACAGACTACCACGATATCAATGCCTGGGAAACAATTCTGGCGGAAGGTATTTACGGACTGCGGGTGATCAAACCGCTGGCAGACCTCGATGAATTCATTGCTGAGATCAGACATGATGAACAGGGAGGCGCACTGGCATTTGCCTCAGACATCGATCACGGACTGACCGTATATG
>CAMOPG010000163.1:0-5132 GCA_946622165.1 uncultured Erysipelotrichaceae bacterium | reverse complement strand
GCTGCTGTATGCTGTTCAGGCACCCTTCAGAAAAACAAACAGAAACCTGCTCAAACTGCTTGTCTGGTTCATCAAGCTGATCATCATGATTGCGCAGAAAAGATGTGGGCGATCGCTGATGATATTACAGATGAGGAAATGATCCGTGCCAAGGCACAGGATATCCTCGATACGTTTGAGATCGAAGGCGGCGCAACTGTTGAAACAGTCTGGGATATGGCAAAGTATGTTGTTGCCTTTGAACAGTGGGTCAAAGACGAACAGCTTGGATTTGTCGCTTCTCATTATGACGGATTTGCCAAGGGCGTTGCCGGCAAGCTTGACAGTATGCTGATACCGGCGTTCTCCATGCTGATCAAGCAGGGAACAGCCTGCGCAGTTGAAGGTGACATCAAGGTTGCTATGGCCATGTCGATCCTTAAGACGATCGCAGGAACGGGACAGCTGTCAGAAATGTATTCCATCGACTTCCCGGAAGACATCTGTATCATCGGTCACTCCGGATCGGGTGATGCGGACATTTCCCAGGCACGCAAGCCTTCCATGAAGATCGTTCCGGTCTTTCATGGCAAGACGGGCGGCGGTTATCTGACACAGTTCTATCCGCCGGCAGGTCCCGTGACCTACCTTGCCATCACTCAGGACAGAGACGGTCACTTCAAGTTTGTTGTCGCTGAAGGCGTCAATGAAGAAGGCCCGATCTTTGAATTCGGCGATACCAATATTCGTACAAGATTTACCTGCGGTGCCAGAGAATTTGTCAACAGATGGTCCGAAGCAGGTCCTACCCACCACATGGCCGCAGCTGTGGGCAGGCATATTGATACACTTGTCAAAGTAGCCAAGATCTTCAATATTCCCATCGACATCATCACACGCTAATCATCATTTCTGAAGAGGCCGCTAAGGTTCTCTTCTTTTTTATGCAGACTCAGAGAACATAGCGCTTGATGTTTTCCTTCCGGTAACGGGAAGGATATTTCTCGGTGAAACAGATGAATTCGCATCCGGTCTGTTTGTCAGCCGCAGAAAGATGATTGAGAGGGCTCAAAAAGCTCCGGACAGGTTCGGCGCACAGCAAATCAGCGCAGCTATGCCGGCAGGAGCACCGGATTTTCAGGACCGCAAACTGGCTGAATTGGTTCCGCTTTTGTATTTGCTGCAATGAAAAAGAAAGGCCTGCTTTCTCAGCAGACCGCAGGATTCAGTTTCGATCGTTCACAACAGCAGATGCTGCCAGCAGAAATGCACAGGTGACCCAGATCGTTTTCTCCCCGAGATACCTTGCCAGGATCGCCGCAAATACAGCACCAAACAGGAAACCCAGGAGGATCATCGTATACTGTTTTGCCCGTTTCAGGTTCTCCGGCCTTTTGAGGACAAGCCCCATATAGTAATTCTCCGCACAGGAGCGCATGTTTCCGCTGGCAAATACAGAAGAATAGGTTGCTTTGTCATCCAGTTTTCTGAAACAGCAGTACTGCAGTGCTGCTGTAAAAGAGATCAATGAATTCGGCACAAGATTGATCGTCGTACCCGGGATCAGTCCGACGATCAGGAGAAGCACTGTTTCTGCCCAGAGAATATACCGTTTCCAGCGGACATCACGGATTTCACGGTCAGGTTCCTTCAGAATGACGTGGAAGAGGTGTTCTGCAGCGAAAATACCAAGCCAGAAACCGATGATCGGAACGATGGATTTGATGAACAGTGTTTTGTCCAGATTAACGACACCAAGTCCGAGCTTGATAAAGTTGCCTGTCTGTCCGTTGGCAAATACACCGCCTCGTACAACGTACGAATATCCGTCCATCATTCCTCCGATGAAGATCATCAGAACACTGAAATATATCGTCTCTGCAGCTTTTTTCTTTACAGTCATACGTCACCTCTTACCGTCTTGAACAGCGGACGGATCTCTGTGTTTTTTTTACAGACGCCGATATTATATAACTTTATCGGACATGGAGGTCAAGGTATATCCCGAAACAAAATAAACCGCACTGGATATACTGTC
The DNA here is from genome assembly GCA_946622165.1 of uncultured Erysipelotrichaceae bacterium. Classification (GTDB taxonomy): domain Bacteria; phylum Bacillota_I; class Bacilli_A; order Erysipelotrichales; family Erysipelotrichaceae; genus Bulleidia. The sequence goes on along the minus strand of CAMOPG010000163.1, from coordinate 3,115 downwards.
TGTGCAGCATACAGTGCGGTAATCATTTATCTCATTCAATGACTGTTATTGTTTTCATCGTTTCATCGGAAAGACCGTGTATATATCCTCCGGATGATCTGATCTGTTTCAGATAATGCAGTATTTCATGAGTGAATATTTCACCGGGCCTGATCACCGGGATTCCAGGAGGATACGGTGCGATCATTTCAGCACTGATGCAGCCCTCAGCCTCTTCCCATGGGATGACTTTTTTCTTTGCAAAGAAAGCATCTCTGGGCGACATTGCACGAACTGCCTGTGCAGGGAGCACAGTGTTTTCTGCAAGAGGCTTTCCGCCGCAATACTGCTGGGATATGTCGTTCAATGCGGCAGTCAGTTCATCAATGTCTTTCCTCGTATTTGCATATGTAACGATGGCAACGATATTTCTGCTGTCTGCCATCTCAACTTCGATATTGTACTGATCAAACAGCAGAGCTTTGAGCCTGAACCCTGTTAATCCAAGCTGTGCTGCACTGATGACGAGTCTTGTCTCATCGATCCGGAAGATCGAAGATGTTCCTTCCAGTTCCCTGCCTGCGCACAGCATGCCCGTGATGGCATTGATCCTGTTTCTGGCAGAACAGGCAAGCTCCAGAGCATTTTCGATCATGTCCCTGCCGTGCAGTGCAAGGTCTCTTCTTGCTGTATCGAGGGATGACATCAGAATATAGGACGGACTGCTGCTCTGCACGATCTGCAGATTTCTTTTCAGCAGTTCAATATCTGCCAGACTGCTTTTTACATGCAGAAGAGAACTCTGTGTTAAAGCGCCTGCAGTCTTGTGCAGACTCTGTACGCACATATCAGCACCGCATTCGATCGCTCCTTCCGGAAGCTTTTCAGAAAAATAACAATGCGGTCCATGTGCTTCATCCACCAGCAGGAGTGCGTTATGCCTGTGGCATATTTCCGAGAGACTGCGGATGTCTGAGATGAGTCCGTAATAGTCCGGACTGGTGACGAGCAGTGCTCTGCAGTCAGGATACTGCCGGAACATCCGCTCTGCTTCAGCCTGTGAGATGCCTCCGGGTATGTTCCAGTCACGAACAGTTTCCGGCATGATGTATACAGGATCAGCTCCGCTCAGGATCAGCGCATTGTATACGGATTTGTGGCAGTTCCCGGCAATCATGATCTTTTCTCCGGGTCTTACCGCAGAAAGGATCATCGCTTCATTGCCGCATGTGCTGCCGTTGACCAGAAAGAATGTGCGGTCTGCACCCCAGAGATCTGCCGCAAGTTCCTGTGCCTCTTTGATGGCGCTGACCGGGCAGTGCAGATCATCTGTGAGCATTGTTTCCGTCAGATCGATTTTGAAAATATTGTCACCTGCAAATGCTCTGAACGGGGTGTTCACACCGTTCTCATAACGATGTCCGGGCACGCAGAAATAAGCAGGTCTCAGGTCTGCATATTTGGTTACTGCTTCAAAGACAGGTGCTCTGTTCTGTTTCATCCTGCGGTCCTCATAAAGCTATAACAGTATACCATGACAGCTGTGTCATTGTTCCGGAAGCACGGAAAGTATTATGGTGTTTTGATGGGTAAAATTGATTCATGACAGTTTGCGTTTTATCACTTTGCGCATACAATTACGTAGTACAAAGGAGATAAACAATATGCCATGCACAACAATTCTGGTTGGCAAAAAAGCCAGCTATGACGGATCCACAATGATCGCAAGAACAGATGATGGTTTCTTTGATGTCAAAAAGACGATCGTTGTACATCCCAAGGATCAGAAGAAAGAATACAAGAGCGTGATCGGTCACTGCAGCGTTACACTGCCGGATGACCCGATGCGCTATACTGCATGCCCGAGCGTAGATCCGAAAAACGGGATCTGGGCAGCCAGCGGCATCAATGAGGCAAATGTCGGAATGACTGCGACAGAGACGATCACCTCCAATCCAAGGGTGCTCGGTGCAGACCCGATGGTGGTATACAAAGCAAAGACACGTACTTCACCGGAACAGATCGGCGGTCTTGGTGAAGAGGATTTTGTGGTTCTCGTTCTTCCGTATATTCACTCCGCACGTGAAGGCGTGGAACGCCTCGGCGCTCTTCTGGAGAAATACGGAACGTATGAATCCAACGGCATTGCGTTCAATGATGCGGATGAAGTCTGGTGGCTTGAGACCATCGGCGGTCATCATTGGATGGCAAGAAGGGTAAAGGATGAAGAATATGTCATCATGCCCAACAGACTGGGTATCGATTACTTTGACTTCAAGGATGCCTATGGAGAAAAGAAGAACTTCATGTGCTCATCCGATCTGAAGGAATTCACAGAGAAGTATCATCTGGATCTCAACCTGGATGGAAATTTCAATCCGAGATATGTCTATGGCTCGCATAGTGATGCTGACCATGTATACAACAACCCGCGTGCATGGTATATCGGTCGCTACTTCAACCCGAATACATTCCGCTGGGATGGAGAAAACGCAGATTATACACCGGAGAATGATGATATTCCCTGGGCACTGATACCTGAGAAGAAGATCACGCCGGAAGATATGAAGCATATCCTGTCATCTTATTATCAGGGCACTCCGTACAACCCGTATCAGAAAGCTGACGTTCCGGAAAAAGGCATCTACCGTCCGATCGGCATCAGCCGTACCGGTGTGACTGTGCTCTGTCAGATCCGCGGCTATATGCCGAAGGAACTGCAGGCAGTGGAATGGATCTCATACGGCGCCAATGCATTCAACGCAATGCTCGGTATCTATACGAATGTATCGAAACTGCCGAAGTACATCAGTGATGTTACACTTGATGTTTCAACAGAGAACTTCTACTGGGCAAGCCGTCTTGCCGGTGTGCTCGCAGATCCCCATTACGGTTATACGATCCAGGTGATCGAGCGCTATCAGAATGCGGTTGCGTCCAATACCCATCGTCTGCTGAATGAATATGATGCAAAGATGGAAGACAGCGGTGATCTGTCACTGCTCGAAGAAGCAAACAAAAAGATCTGCGGCATGGCAAAAGAAGAGAGTACCAAAGCGATCAATCAGCTGATGCTCATTGCCAGCCAGCATATGAAGAACGGATTCTCCAGAGCTGATAACTGATACCGGAAACA
>CAMOPG010000162.1:0-5409 GCA_946622165.1 uncultured Erysipelotrichaceae bacterium | reverse complement strand
TATTATACCCGCAAAAAACAAAAGAAAAAGACAGTCCCTCATGGCTGTCTTGCCCAATCGTCATGCTTCTTCAAGTTTTCTGATTTCTTTAACAAACTCTTCCTTGCATTCGTCATAGCTTTTGCCGAGGGCAACAGCGAATTCATTGAACAGATAGCGTTCAGCTTTCTGCATGTACTCTCCGTCGATCGACGCAAGCTTTTTGTGGTTGTCCCTTCGTTCTTTGTTCCTGTAGTAGGAAGTCTTGATGATCCTGACCAGATCTTCCAGACTGTCGCTCTTGAGCAGAGCTACATACTGGCTTTTCATGTTGGCAGGCTTGTTTTCAAGCATCTCGACGTCCGGGACGCTCCGGATCAATGAGTAGATCTCGTCGCTTGTAGAAAGTTTCCGAAGATGACCGCCGCGGTTAGATACAGGTACCTGCATTCTGCGTCCTCCGCCCACCATATTGTATGGTTCAAGAACATAGCACTGTTCTCCCGTCATGTCACTTGTTGTTGTGTCAACAATGCGGCAGACATCACGTCTGTAGACAACAATTTCATCGATCTGAAACACCTGCCATCACCTCCATGTCCACCTAAATATTAGCACGAAAGTGTCATGTTCCGTAACCCCTAAAAGCATGACGTACCCTTTTTTAAATCATCTGCAATATGAAAAATTTGAGATATTCTGTTTCAGGGATCCCGATCATCACAGGATGGTCAAAACCGGCATGACGTTCCTCAATAAGTCTCAGGCTGACACCTGCCTGACGGGATGCTTCCGACAGCATTTTCCGGAACGAATCGACCGGCATAAAGTGCGAACATGAGGCTGTCGCAAGATATCCGCCTCTTGGCAGAATGCGCATAGCCATCGTGTTCATTCTCAGATATCCCTGGTATGCGTTGTCGTATGTCTTTCTGCTTTTTGTAAATGCCGGCGGATCAAGAATGATCATATCGTAGCGTTCATGCGTTTCCAGAGCATTCTTCAGGAAGTCGAATACATCTGCCTGTACAAAGTCCATGACGTCTGACAGACCGTTGCGGCGGGCATTCTCCTCTGCGCTGGCGATCGCCGTGTCTGAAATATCGACTGCCGTTACATGCGATGCTCCGGCACTTGCCGCATTGAGCGCAAATGTTCCGATATGCGTGCAGCAGTCCAGCACTGTTCGTCCCCTGGCAAGTGTACGGATCGCTCTGCGGTTGTATTTCTGGTCAAGGAAGAAACCGGTCTTCTGGCCGTTTTCAACATCGACCTGGTATCTGATCCCGTTTTCCGTGATCTCCAGTACCGGATCTGCCGGCTGGCCGTACCAGCCTTTGTACTGTTCCAGTCCTTCACGTTTCCGCAGTGCTCCTTCATTGCGTTCATAGATGCCTTCGATCTTGACACCGTAAGACGCAAGTTCCTTTTTCAATGCGGCATAGATCACGTCTTTTCTCTGATCGATGCCATAGGAAAGCACTTCACTGACAAGAATATTTTCATAACGGTCCACCGTCAGCCCGGGCAGACCGTCCGCCTCACCATGGATCAGTCTGCAGGCACTCCAGTCAGCTTCCATCACATCATGCCGATAGCTGACGGCATACCTGACGCGGCGCTCAAAAAACGCATCCGTAAATGTTTCGTTTGCGTTTGATGAAAGGATCCTCACCTTGATCTTTGATGCCTCTGAATAAAGACCGCTTCCGAGATACTGTCCCTTTGAGCCGAGCACGTCAACGATCGATCCGTTTTCGATCTGTTCCGACTGCTCGGTGATCTCATCCTCATAGATCCAGGGATGGCCGGTCTGTACTGTTTTTTCCTGCTTCTTTGTAATTCTGATATACGGAAAACTGCGTTTCATATTCTTCTCTCCAACGGCGCTATTCTATCATCCGTTCGGGCGAAAAGAAAGTGCAGGCAAGCCTGCACCTTCCTTATCTTGATCCTTTATCGTAAGGTATTCCTTCCGCCTTCGGAGCAGCGGAGTTCCTTGATGTAAATGCCAGTACGATCAGTGAAATGATGTACGGGAACATGTTGTAGACGGTACTGGGAATGTTGAGTGCAGCCAGGAACGGGAAGCCTGTATACACATTTGACAGTGCTCTGAAGAATCCGAAGAGCAGAGCTGCAAGTGCGATACGTCTCGGTTTCCATTGACCGAAGATCATGACCGCCAGAGCCAGGAAGCCGAATCCGGCAACACCGACCTCAAATTTCCATTCCGAAACGCCTGCGGTGATATATACGATGCCTCCAAGGCCGCCCAGAAGACCTGAGATCAGGACACCTGCCCAGCGCATCTTGTAGACGTTGATGCCTACGGAGTCAGCAGCCTGCGGGTTTTCACCGCATGCCATCAGACGGAGGCCGAATCTCGTATAATACAGCACGAAGTGGGAAATGATCAGCGCGCATACCGCGATCAGGATAAACCAGTTGAATTCAAAGTTTCCGATCCTGACCGTAAATGCGGCGCGGGCACCTGTATAGGTGATCGCCGAAGAGATGTTGTCCGGATTTTCCGCAACGTTGATCGCTTTGACGATAACGGTAGCAGCTGCTGTTGACATGATGTTCATAGCTGTTCCGATCAGTGTCTGGTCTGCTTTGAAATGGATCGCCGCAACGCCGAGCAGTGTCGAGTACAGCATGCCCATGAGGATCGCGCACAGCGATACCACAAAGATCATGACGATCGCAGGTACGGAACTGGGAACGAATTTCATGGCAAGAGCGCCGCCCAGGGCACCGATGACCATGATGCCTTCAAGTCCGAGGTTGATCACACCGGAATGCTCTGCGAAGCATCCGCCGAGCGCTACCAGCATGAGTACGGAGGCGAAGATCAAAGTATACTGCAGAAGCAATGTCATTCTGATTTGCCTCCTTTCTTTTCCGTATCATTTGCGTTGACGGTCACCTTTACAGGGCGTCTCTTGTTCATGACTGTCTTGAAGAAGAGCACGAAGCCGCACAGATAGATGATCAGCGCAATGATCAGATCAGAGATCTGGGACGGATAGATCGCTTTATCCAGATAAGCACCGCCGCTGGTGATGTGCTGGATAAAGTAAGAAGCGAAGATGGTTCCGATCGGATTCAGACCGCCGAGGAATGTAGCCGCAATACCGTTGAATCCCATGCCCGGGACAGATGACTGCGTGACGGACCATTCTTCAAATCCTGTCAGATAGAGGAATGCCGCACCTGTTCCTGCCAGTGCGCCGCCGATCATGAGCGTGACGATGATATTGCGTTTTTCCCGCATGCCGGCATATTTGGAAGCTTCCTTGTTGTAGCCGGTTGCTTTCAGTTCATATCCGAAGGCTGTCTTGTTCAGGATCACCCACAGCACGATCGCGATCAGGATGGAAAGCGGGATCGCAATGGTAACGTACTGATTCTTTGAGAACAGGCTGCTCAATCCCATGCTCGGCAGAAGCGCCGATTTGTTGACCGCAGCGACCTTCTGTGTGTACGGGCTGGCAAGTTCCTTGACGGGAGCCAGCGACATGTTGACCAGATACAGACCGATCCAGTTCAGCATGATGCCTGAGATGACTTCATTGACGTTCAGGTAAGCTTTCAGCGCACCGACCATCATTCCCCACAGGGCACCGATCAGGATGCTGAAGAGCAGGCATACCATCCACGGAAGCTTGAGTGACAGTGCTCCATAGAGGCAGGCGCCGGCACCGACGACATACTGGCCTGCCGCGCCGATATTGAAGAGACCTGCCTTGTAGCAGAAGCATACAGACAGCGCGCACATCAGCAGCGGAGCCATTTTGACCAGGGTATTGCCGAGATATTTCATCTGGGCAGGTCTGGTCGGATAGTTCATATAGTTTTTCAGAAGCGTAACGATCCCCGCGGAAGCGCCCTTCGCGTTGATCAGCAGCAGGATGATGTATCCAAGCAGAAGTCCCAGGATCACACAGATGATCGATGACAGGAATGTCTGGACACCCGGGCGCCTGAAGAAGTTTTCTTTACTGTTCATTTATGCGCCCTCCTTTGCCGTATTGCGTTTTGCGCCGGCCATGTAAAGACCGAGTTCTTCAACTGTGATCTGTTTCGGATCGAGATCACCGACGATCTCTCCTTCATACATGACAAGGATCCTGTCGGCGACATTCATGACTTCTTCCAGTTCCAGAGAGATCAGCAGGACTGCTTTTCCGTTGTCGCGTTCACGGATCAGGTTTCTGTGCACGGTTTCGATCGCGCCGACATCCAGACCTCTGGTCGGCTGTACGGCAAGAAGCAGCTCATGTTTCTTGTCAATCTCACGGGCAATGATCGCTTTCTGCTGATTTCCGCCCGACATTGCGCGTGTCGTTGTGATCGCGCCCTGACCGGAACGTACGTCATTTTCTTCAATCAGACGCTCTGCATAGGAACGGATCGCTTTCTGATCCAGGAAGCCGTTCTTTGTGAATTCAGGCTGCCAGTATCTCTGCAGAACGATGTTGTATTCCAGAGAATAATCCAGGACCAGACCGTGCTTATGTCTGTCCTCAGGAATATGGCTCATTTCGGCTGCACGTTCACGGATGGTGGCATGCGTGATGTCCTTGCCCAGCAGCGTGATCGTTCCGCTGACCAGCGGTTCAAGACCGGAAAGTCCGTATACGAATTCCGTCTGTCCGTTGCCGTCGATACCGGCGATACATACGATCTCACCGGCTCTGACCTGGAGGGAAACGTTCTTGACGGCATTGTTGCTGTGGATCTTGGAGGCGACCGTCATGTTCTTGATATCCAGAACAACATCACCGGGATGCGCAGGTCCTTTTTCTACGACAAGCTGTACGTCTCTGCCGACCATCATGCGCGACAGTTCTTCCTGCGTCGTATCCTTGATGTTGACCGTGCCGATGTATTTGCCGCGTCTCAGAACCGTGCATCTGTCGGCAACTTCCATGATCTCGTTCAGCTTATGGGAAATGAACAGAATGGATTTGCCTTCCTTTGCGAGGTTCTTCATGATCTGCATCAGTTCAGCGATCTCCTGCGGCGTCAGAACGGCTGTCGGTTCATCAAAGATCAGGATCTCGTTGTCACGGTACAGCATCTTCAGGATCTCTGTTCTCTGCTGCATGCCGACCGTGATATCCTGGATCAATGCATCGGGATCTACCATCAGGCCGTATTTTTCAGATAGCGCCATGACCTTCTTCCTGGCTTCGTCTTTCTGAAGGATACCGTTCTTCGTTGTTTCCACGCCAAGAATGATGTTTTCCAGAACGGTAAAGCACTGTACGAGTTTGAAATGCTGGTGGACCATACCGATGCCAAGATCATTGGCATCATTCGGGTTTTTGATTGAAACCACCTTCCCGTCTTTCTTGATAATGCCTTCTTCAGCCTGATACAGGCCAAACAGCACCGACATCAATGTTGATTTGCCGGCAC
>CAMOPG010000161.1:0-5435 GCA_946622165.1 uncultured Erysipelotrichaceae bacterium | reverse complement strand
AGCAAACACAGACCTGCATACATGCGGGTCTTGTTATTTATGCCCATATTAAAAACCACCTGTTTATATGCAGGCAGTTTTCTGAGGTTATCCTTCGAACTCTTTGGCGACCGTTTGAAGAAGGGAAATGATCGGCAGATGCTGAGGACATGCACCTTCGCATTGTCCGCACTGAATGCATGCACTTGCTTTATTGCGCATTCTGCAGTTCAGGTTGTAGTTCGAGATTGCCTTTTCTTTTTCATTGAACTGTTTGTACATATTCCATGCACCGAAGATCTTCGGGATCGGAATATTCATCGGGCAGCCAGGCTCGCAATAATGACAGCTGGTACAAAGTATCCTGTCAAGAGCATTCAGATCATGCTGTACCTGGCGGATCAGTTCCTGTTCTTCCTCATTCAGCGGTTTGAACTCCTTCATATATGACAGATTATCCTGCATCTGTGCAATATTGCTCATACCGCTGAGCACAGCCAGGATTCCATCAAGCGATGCCGCAAAGCGGATACCCCAGGAAGGAAGCGATGCGTCAGGAGCATAGGCTCTGAGCCTGTCACCGATCTGATTCGGAAGTTCCGCAAGGATACCGCCCTTGACCGGTTCCATGACTACGACCTGTTTTCCGTGTTTCCGTGCAACTTCCCAGTTTCCTTTTGAAGCGATCGCCGGATTCTCCCAGTCCGCATAGTTGATCTGCAGCTGTACAAAGTCAACATCAGGGTGTTCTGTCAGGACGCGGTCAAGCAGGTCCGGTGTATCATGGAATGAAAATCCGTAATGCTTGATCAGGCCTTTTGCTTTCTGCTCTTTTACAAAATCCCAAAGTCCGTATTTCTCATAGATCGGATAATTGGTATCACGGATGGAATGAAGCAGATAATAATCGAAATAACCTGCCTGCGTCCGTTCCAATGATATTGCAAACTGCTGCTCTGCTTCCTCTTTTGTTGAAGCACGCCAGCCGTTCAGCTTGGTTGCCAGTGTAAATGTATCACGGGGATAGCGTTCGATCAGAGCCTTGCGGATCGCTTCTTCACTGCCTTCATATACAAACGCAGTATCAAAGTATGTTCCGCCGGCTTCCAGGAACAGATCGACCATTGTCTTGACCTGTTCGACATCAATGGATCCGTCTTCCAGCTTCGGCAGACGCATCAGACCGAATCCAAGTTTCAGTTTGTTCACCATAGCACTAGTACTCCTTTGTTATTACTTTATACGATATTTGTGAAAAAACAGTGAAATTTGCACTGATAGCGGATATCAATCATCCCGCAGGCATAAAACAAAAGACGAGTTTCCCCGTCTTTGTCTGTATCATTTGTTTTAAGATCAAGCGCCGAAGATCTTCAGCATGAAGCCGGCAGCTACAGCTGAACCGATAACACCGGCAACATTCGGACCCATTGCATGCATCAGCAGATAGTTCCTCGGGTTTGCCTTCTGGCCTTCGATCTGGCTGACACGTGCAGCCATCGGTACAGCGGATACACCTGCAGAACCGATCAGCGGATTGATCTTTCCGCCTGTTAACTTGTACATGATCTTGCCAAGCATCAGGCCGCCGATCGTACTGAAGCTGAATGCGATCAGACCGAGAATGACGATCTCGATCGTTCTGAATGTCAGGAATGTGACAGCAACTGCTTTTGCACCAACAGAGATTCCCAGGAAAATAATGACGATATTTGTCAGGGCATTCTGTGCTGTATCGCTCAGACGGTCTGTCAGACCTGTTTCTTTCAGCAGGTTGCCGAACATCAGCATACCGATCAGCGGTGCTGTATCCGGGATCAGGAGTGCTACGAAGATCGTAACAACGATCGGGAAGATGATCTTTTCTGTTTTGGAAACAGTACGAGCCTGCTTCATGACGACCTGACGTTCTTTCTCAGTTGTCATCATGCGCATGAGCGGCGGCTGGATCATCGGGATCAGAGCCATGTATGAATATGCTGCAATGGCAATTGCCGGCAGATAATCCATAGCGAGCTTGGATGCTGTCAGGATCGCAGTCGGACCATCAGCACCGCCGATAACACCGATCGCAGCTGCTACATTCGGTTCAAAACCGAGTGCCAGTGCCATCAGGAATGCTGTAAAGATACCGAACTGAGCGCCTGCACCCATGATCAGTGATGACGGGGATGCGATCAGCGGTCCGAAGTCCGTCATTGCACCTGTTCCCAGGAATACCAATGAAGGATAAATTCCGTATTCAACACCAAGTGACAGATAGTGGATCAGACCGTCTGTGATTCCTGTACGCGGAAGGTTTGCCAGCAGCATACCGAACGCGATCGGGATCATCAGCAGCGGTTCATATTTCTTGCCGATACCAAGATACAGCAGGAAACATGCGATGAGGATCATCACCAGATATCTCGGGTCCTGCAGCAATCCCGCAAAACCGGATTCTTCGAAGATCTTCAGAAGGACATCTAATATAACCATATGCCCTCCTTACTGCACTGTCGCCAGAATCTGATCTGTCTGAACTGATGCACCCTTCGTAACAGTAACGGATGTGACCTGACCGCCCTTTGCAGCAACGATCTCGTTTTCCATCTTCATAGCTTCAAGGATGAACAGGATGTCGCCTTCTTTGACAGTCTGTCCAACGGATACTTTAACATCCAGGATCGTACCGGGCATCGGTGCTTTTACCGGATCGCCGGCTCCTGCAGGAGCAGCAGGTGCAGCGGCAGGTGCCGGTGCAGCGGGTGCAGCAGGTGCTGCCGCCGGTGCAGCAGCGGGTGCCGGAGCTGCAGACATAGCTTCAGCCGGTCCTGTATATAATGCGGTTGCTTCACCGTTTTCAACTTCTACTTCGTATCTCTTTCCATTCAATGTAATGATGTATTTCATAATCGCAAACCCCCTTAGTCTAAAGCTCTGATTGATTTAAAGATCAGATGATCGAGCGGAATTTTTGTTGAGTCGGCTACGATAGCCATAATGCAGGCTGCTGTCTTCTCGTCAACATCAAACAGTGCAATTTCTCCGCCGTAAGGAAGATGTACAACTTCCTTCTCCGGTTCGGCTGCCTTGACTGTTTCAGATGCTGCCTCAGTCTGTGTCTGCAAAGCAGACTCCTGAGAAGCTTTGAAAGCTGCCGCTTCCTGTTTCTGTGTAAGTCCTTTGACGAACTTGCTGATCAGAACGATCAGTCCCCAAAGGATGCACAGCATCAGGAAGACAACCAGGAAGCCTGACAATGCGATCATCACTGCCTGGCCGATCGGCATACTATTCTACCTCCTGAATGGAGTAGTTAACCTTCAGAGCTTTCTTTTCGCGGCGTTCCTTGAGGAATTTTTCAGCCTGCTGAGGGAATGCAACGTAGCTGAGTACATCTTCTTCACTCTCAGCAAGATCTCCGAGGTATGCTTTTGCACCGGGGATCTCGGGTTCGATCATATCATCATAACGGCCTTCGATCGGCTTTTCATCACCGAGCGCCTTCTCCATCAGTTCTTTGGAGATCGGTGCCGGGGATGCACCGTACTCACCGCGGCAGTAAGCTTTGATTTCCTTGGAAACCAGCTTATAGCGCTCGCCTGTCAGTACGTTGGTGACTGCCTGAGTTCCGACCATCTGGCTCATCGGTGTTACCAGCGGCGGATAGCCCATATCTTCTCTGACGCGCGGTGTTTCCACCAGAACTTCATCCAGCTTGTCCAGCTGGTTGACTGCTGTCAGCTGTGAGATCAGGTTGGACAGCATGCCGCCCGGGATCTGATAGTTCAGTGCTTCGATCTTTGTTGTCAGAACAGACGGGTTCAGTCCGCCTTCCTTCAGGAATCTTGCCTGAACAGGTTTGAAGTGGTCATTGATCTTCTGGCAGACCTTGAGATTGACACCTGTGTCGAAGCCCATTTCTTCCAGAGAATATACCATTGATTCTGTTGCAGGATGTGATGTTCCTCCTGAGAAGATGGAGATCGCTGTATCGATACCAGCTGCTCCGGCTTCAACAGCCTTCATCAGTGTCATCGGGCCAAGACCTGTTGTGCTGTGGGAATGCACATAGACCGGCAGATTGACAGATTTGACCAGTGCGGATACCAGATCATAGCAGACCTGAGGGCTCATGATGCCTGCCATATCCTTGACGCAGATGGAATTGCATCCCATCTTTTCAAGTGTCTTGCCCAGTTCAACATAGCTTTCAAATGTGTGGATCGGGCTGATCGTATAGCAGATCGTTCCCTGAGCATGGCCGCCGGCTTTCAGACATTCGTCAATTGCTGTTGCCATGTTCTGCGGATCGTTCAGCGCATCGAAGATACGAATAATATCGATGCCATTTTCTACTGACTTACGCACAAATGCACGTACTGTATCATCGGAATAGTGTTTATAGCCGAGAATGTTCTGACCTCTCAGAAGCATCTGCAGTTTGGTGTTCTTTACTTTGGAACGGATGAAACGCAGTCTGTCCCACGGATCTTCATCCAGGTAACGCAGACAGCTGTCAAATGTTGCGCCTCCCCATACTTCCATTGAGTAATAACCCGCTTTGTCCATTGTTTCGAGAATATCCTCGAAATCAGAACGCGGCATACGGGTTGCGATCTGCGACTGGTTGGCATCACGCAGAACTACCTCAGTAATATGTACCTTTCTTTTCATAAGGTTTCCTGCCTCCTCTTTTTTACTTACATATCAGTTATTACTTATAACACAAAACTTTATCTTTGTCTTTATAAATAAGTATAGAAAACGGCAATATTGTCATTGATTTTGCAAAGATGTTACTTTCATATTTCAATATTCACCGGGCATTCGTTTATACACCGCCGACAGCATTCATGCATGTTTATCAGAAAGAGAAAAATAGAGGAAAGAGATCGTCTTTCCTCTATATCATCAGTCACATCTTCTGAAGATTATTCTTCAGTTTTAGGTCCTGCAGCAACCAGTGCTTTGCCGGCAGGATTTGTTTCATACTTGTGGAAGTTCTTGATGAATCTTCCTGCAAGATCCTTTGCCTTTTCATTCCAGACAGAAACATCAGCGTATGTATCGCGAGGATCCAGGATGCCTGAATCAACACCCGGCAGTTCTGTCGGTACTTCGAAGTTGAAGAACGGAATCATCTTTGTCGGAGCTTTGTTGACATCGCCGTTCAGGATCGCATCGATGATGCCGCGTGTATCCTTGATGGAGATACGCTTGCCTGTTCCGTTCCAGCCTGTGTTGACCAGATATGCCTTAGCGCCGCTCTGCTGCATTCTCTTAACGAGTTCTTCACCGTATTTTGTCGGATGCAGTTCCAGGAATGCCTGTCCGAAGCATGCGCTGAATGTAGGTGTCGGTTCTGTGATTCCGCGTTCTGTACCAGCCAGTTTAGCTGTGAAGCCTGACAGGAAGTAGTACTGTGTCTGTTCCGGTGTCAGGATGGATACAGGCGGCAGAACGCCGAATGC
>CAMOPG010000160.1:0-5469 GCA_946622165.1 uncultured Erysipelotrichaceae bacterium | reverse complement strand
CTGGATCTCAAGCAGCACCCGCTGTTTGAAATGGACGGCATTGCGCTGCTTGATACGCACTATTACGGCGGCATCAAAAAGTACCAGTGGGTCGCAAGACCGATGGCACTGCATGGCGTTGTATGCAAGACAGACGGAACATGCGTACCTGTGGTTGTCGGAGAAGATCCGGCAGATCCGGTCGTCGGCATTTCCGATCTGCTGATCCATCTGTCTGCAGAACAGCTCAAGAAAACAGCTTCTGTTGTCGTGGAAGGTGAGAAGCTCGATGTAACAGTCGGCACGATCCCTGTACAGTCAGAAGAAAAGGATGCGGTCAAGAAGTACATCCTCGGCATCCTGAAAGAAAAGTATGACATTGAAGAAGATGACTTCGTATCAGCAGAGATCGAAGTTGTTCCGGCAGGTGAAGCAAGAGATTATGGCCTTGATCGTTCCATGATCATGGGATACGGACATGACGACAGAGTCTGCGCATATACAAGCCTGCGCGCAATGCTGGATTCAGAACCGCAGAAGCGCACTTCCTGCTGCATCCTGGTGGACAAGGAAGAGATCGGAAGCGTCGGTGCGACAGGCATGCAGTCCTCATTCTTCCGTGATACAGTCATCCGCATGCTCGCACTGAACGGAAAGACATCCATGCTGGACATCATTGACACAATGACGAATTCAAAGATGCTGTCAAGCGATGTATCCGCTGCATTTGATCCCCTGTATCCGGAGGTCATGGAAACAAAGAACAGCTGCTATTTCGGAAAGGGCATCGTCTTCAACAAGTATACCGGCAGAGGCGGCAAGTCCGGTTCCAATGACGCTGCACCCGAATTCATCGCAAAGGTCAGAGCAGCCATGTCAGCGGACAATGTCATGTTCCAGACTGCAGAGATCGGCAAGGTGGATGCAGGCGGCGGCGGAACGATCGCTTATATCCTGGGCAACATGAATATGGACGTGCTGGATGCAGGCATTCCCGTACAGAATATGCACGCACCTTGCGAAGTCGTCAGCAAAGCTGATGTCTGGGAAGGATACCGCGCATACAAGGCATTCATCAAGCATGTCGGCTGATCATATTGATTGACAAAACACATACCGTGTCATATAGTTGACATATACAACGATTGTATAACACGATTATTCTGGAGGTACCGATATGCTGGAACAGGATCAGCTGCGCATGCTTAGCAACAGGATCGATTCACTTGCGCGTTTGAGAAGAAGATTTCTAAATAAGAGACTCAGCAGTACTGATCTCAAAGGGCATCAGTTTCTGATGCTGCTGACGATCCTGCATGACCCGGGCATCTCCCAGGAAGAGATCTCGGAAAAGATCGATATCGACAAAACCAGGATCGCGAGAAGCTCGATCCTGCTGGAAGAAAAAGGCTATATTGAGCGCCGCAGGGATACGGAGGACCGCAGAAAGTATCATCTGTTCCTGACAGAACAGGGCAATGAACTGATTCCCACGATCCGCAGTATCATCTATGACTGGAGCATTACGATCACCGAAGGACTGAGTGAGGAAGAGATCAGACTTCTTCTGCCGATGATCGATGTCCTGTACAACAATGCACGCAAACATGATGATCCGGCTCTGATCTGAGATCGGCTCAAAAGGGTTCATAAGAAAAAACATATCGCATATACGAATCCCCGGGAACTCATATGAGATCCCGGGGATCATTCGTCATGCGGTATGTTATCAATACAGTTCGGGAAACAGGTATTCCATGAATACCGGTACGATGGTCTCCCATGAAGCTTCACAGTGCATTCCATTCGGAACGATATGCGGATATGTACTGCATCCCTTCATGCTGTAGGCATGGTTGAGCTGCAGCAGGTTGTCCACGCAGCGCACAAATGAGCTTTTGCGCTTGACTTCATTGGAACCGAAGTCCAGATAGATCCGTGTGTTCTTGCTGAGATCAGCACTGCTGATCAGATCGAGCAGCTGCGGCATACAGAGATCCATGGAACTGGATACGCAGGCTGCCCTGGAGAAAACATCGTTGTATCTGGCGATCATGTAGAGGGACATCAGTCCGCCCATGCTTGAACCGCCGATGCCGACATGTTTCCGGTCGCTCTTGATGCGGTAGCGCTGTTCACAGGCAGGTTTCAGAACATTGACAAACCAGTCTGCGGTCACTTCGCCGCTGGTTTTGATCGGCGGAAACCAATCGCTGTTGTGTACCGGGAAAGGGCAGTATTCACCAAGACGGTTATGTCCGGTATGGTTGCAGTCCTGTCCGATCACAACAAGGGGGATGTCATGCTTGTCGAGATATTCCCTGATGCCCCATGATTTGCCATAGGTGGCTGTGGCATCGTCGAACAGATTGTGTCCGTCGAACATATAGAGCACCGGATATGTTTTTCTGCTTTCATCATAGCCGTTGGGCAGATAGACGTAGACTTTGCGGGGACTTTCACCTAACGGTTCGATCCCAAGAGTAAATATTTCGATTCTTGACATGTTATCCCATCCATTTGATCCTGCTTTCGGTACCGTTCATGATCCTCTGAATGTTGGCTTTATGACGGTAAGTCACAAATGCCCAGAGAATGAACAGGCATACCGATAACTGGGTGCTGCGGTTGACGAATACACTGACGAGTGCTTCTGCGAACAGTGCGCTGATGCTGGATGCTGAGACCATCTTTGTCAGATAAAGCACAGCAAAGAATACAATGATCGGAAGCAGGAAGTTCCAGAACCATTGATGCGTGATCAGTACCGTGATACCCAGGAAAAATCCGAAGGATGTTGCGACAGCTTTGCCGCCGCGGAATTGTGCGAAGACAGGGAAACAATGGCCTACACAGCAGGCAAGTCCTGCATACAGCACTGCCTGCGGAGCGAGTCTGCCTGCCAGCAGCATGCTTATGAATGCTTTGAGAGCGTCCAGCACGGTCACGCTGACCGCAGCCTTTTTGCCCAAAACTCTGCCGGCGTTGGTAGCGCCGAGGTTTCCGCTTCCTTCCAGCCGGATGTCCTTATGGTAGAAGAGCTTTCCGATGACAAGCGCCCAGGGGATCGATCCGAACAGGTAGCTGAGGATCATAACCAGTAATGTGTTCATAATTTTCCTCCGCAAGTTATTCTAGCACAGTTTGTATGCACATTGAAAATAGCGTAAAATACAGACCTGTATTTTTGATATAATATTACAGTTAATGAAACGGAGATACTATGGCAGCTAAAACGATGAATTATGATGACTCCAGTATTCAGATCCTGAAAGGACTGGATGCGGTCAGAAAACGTCCGGGTATGTATATCGGCTCGACCGATTCGCACGGACTTCATCATCTGATTTGGGAAATTGTTGATAATGCCGTGGATGAGGCATTGAACGGATACGGCAAGAAAATAACGATCACGCTGGAAGCTGACGGATCATGCACTGTCGAAGACGAAGGACGAGGCATGCCGATCGGCAAGCACGCCAGCGGTGTCAATACGCTCCAGGTCATCTTTACTGTGCTCCATGCAGGCGGCAAGTTTACGTCCGAGGGCGGCTACCGTACAGCCGGCGGTCTGCACGGTGTCGGCGCGTCTGTCGTCAATGCGCTGAGTGAATGGCTGACGGTCGAAGTTGCGCATGAAGGCAAGCTTGTCCGCATGCGTTTTGAGCACGGTGATAAAAAGATCTATCCTCTGGAAGAACTCGGCAAAACAAACAGAACAGGTTCGAAGGTCACATTCAAGCCTGATAAAAAGATATTCACGACAACGGACTTCAAATTCGATACGGTCTGCGAACGTGCAAGAGAGGAAGCGTTCCTGCTTTCCGGCATTTCGATCAGCGTGATCGACAAGCGCGGCAAGAAGGAAGTCCGGGAAACATTCTGCTATGATGACGGTCTGAAGAGCTTCCTGGAATACCTGCACGAGGACAGGAATGTCCTGATGGCTCCTGTCAAGTTCAGCGGGGAATCACAGACGATCAAGGTCGATGTGGCATTCCAGTATACGGACGATTACCAGGAAAACACATACAGCTTCGTCAACCTTGTCAGAACACTGGACGGCGGCACGCACGAGGTCGGCTATAAGACAGCGTTTACCAAAGCTGTCAACGACTATGCAAGAAAGTACGGACTGCTGAAGGATAAAGACAAAAACCTGGAAGGAAGCGACGTCAGGGAAGGCCTGACATCGATCATCTCCGTGTCCATCCCGGAAGAACTGCTGCAGTTTGAAGGACAGACAAAGGGCAAGCTCGGCACTCCGCAGGCAAAGCCTGCCGTGGATGCGGTCGTTTCCGAGAAGCTGGCATTCTGGCTCGAGGAGAACCGCGATCAGAGCGATATGCTCGTACGCAAGATGATGAAGGCTTCCATGGCCAGGGAAGCAGCCAGAAAAGCACGTGAAGATGCCCGCAAGGGAAAGAAGACAAGCAAGGCGGAAAAGGTACTGTCCGGCAAGCTTGCGCCTGCCCAGTCAAAAGACTCCCGCATCAAGGAACTGTTCCTGGTCGAGGGTGACTCAGCCGGAGGCAGCGCAAAGCAGGGCAGAGACTCGCATTATCAGGCGATCCTGCCGCTCAGAGGCAAGGTGCTGAATACGGAAAAAGCAAGTGTATCCGAGATCGAAAAGAATGTCGAACTGAATACGCTGATCCATGCGCTGGGCGCAGGGGTCGGTGCGGATTTTGACTACACGGAATCCAACTACGGCAAAGTCATTATCATGACCGACGCCGACGATGACGGATCCCATATCCAGATCCTGCTGCTGACATTCTTCTACCGCTACATGAGGCCTCTGCTGGAGCAGGGAATGGTGTATATTGCACTCCCGCCGCTTTACAGAGTGACCAAGGGAAAGACACTGGAATACTGCTACACGGATGATGAGCTGGACGCACTGCGGAAAAAGCTCGGAAAGATCGAAGTGCAGCGCTACAAAGGACTCGGTGAAATGAATGCTTCCCAGCTTTGGGAAACGACGATGGATCCGGCAAGCAGAACGCTGATCCAGGTCAGCATCGAAGACGGGATCCTCGCTGAAAGGCGTGTTTCCACGCTCATGGGCGACAAGGCGGATCTGCGCAGAAAATGGATCGAAGAAAACATCTCCTTTACACTGGAAGATGATTTCAGGGTGGAAAGCTGATGGCAAAGAAAAAACAACTGGAAGACAATACCAAATATATTCCCGCGCTGCTGGAAGATATTATGGGTGACCGCTTCGGGCGGTACGCAAAATACATTATTCAGGAACGTGCGCTTCCTGATGCGCGCGACGGTCTGAAGCCTGTTCAGAGACGTATTCTCTATGCAATGTATCATGACGGAAACACATGGGACCATGCTTACCGCAAATCAGCCAAGACGGTCGGTCTTGTCATCGGTAATTACCATCCCCATGGCGATACATCCGTTTATGACGCCATGGTACGTATGTCCCAGGACTGGAAGGTCAGACTGCCGATGATCGATATGCACGGCAAC
>CAMOPG010000159.1:0-5470 GCA_946622165.1 uncultured Erysipelotrichaceae bacterium | reverse complement strand
TGTTGTGTGAATCAGATACCAGATTGAATCTGAAATCAAAGCTCTGCAGGAACCATACGACGATCGTTGCGATCAGGATGACCGAGAATGCGCGGTGCAGGAAGTCCTTGGATTTTTCCCATAAGAGCTGCCATACATTCTTCAGACTCGGCAGACGGTAATTCGGAAGTTCCATGACAAACGGAACTGCTTCACCTTTGAACAGCGTATTCCGGTAGAGCATTGCAAGCAGGATGCCGACAACGATTCCCAGCAGATACAGTCCGGTGATGATGATCCAGCTGTATTTCGGGAAGAATGCGTTGACAAAGAAACTGTAGATCGGCAGCTTTGCTGTGCATGACATAAACGGCGTCAATAAGATCGTCATGCGTCTGTCACGGTCACTGGGAAGTGTTCGTGTCGACATGACAGCCGGTACCGTACATCCGAATCCGATCAGCATCGGTACGATGCTTCGTCCGGACAGGCCGATATGACGCAGCAGACGGTCCATGAAGAATGCTACACGTGCGATATATCCGCTGTCTTCCAGCATTGACAGGAAAAAGAACAGCGTTACGATCAGAGGAAGGAAACTGAGTACGCTTCCGACACCTTCAAAGATGCCTTTCATGATCAGGCTCTGGACTGCCTCATTGACCTGTCCTTTGATCATCAGTGACTGGATCCAGTCACCCAGCACACCGATACCGTTTGCCAGCAGATCCTGCAGGAACGGTCCGATCAGGAAGAATGTCAGGAAGAATACCATTCCCATGATCAGGATGAACATCGGGATGGCTGTGTATTTTCCGGTCAGGATACTGTCGATCTTCTGGCTTCTCAGATGTTCACGGCTTTCCTTCGGACGGATCACGCAGAGATCCGATACCTTCTGGATGTATTCAAACCTCATATCCGCGATCGCTGCACTGTGGTCAAGGCCTCTTTCCTTTTCCATCTGCAGGATGATGTGTTCTACCATTTCCGTTTCATTCTGCTCAAGCTCCAGCTGCTTTGCGATCAGCTGGTCCCCTTCGATCAGTTTGCTTGCGGCAAATCTGACGGGAAGTCCTGCACGCTCAGCGTGGTCTTCGATCAGATGGCACACAGCATGCAGTGCTCTGTGCACTGCCCCGCCATGATTCTCGGGACTGCAGAAGTCCTGGCGCAGAGGTTTTTCCTGATATTTTGCAATATGCACAGCATGGCGCACAAGCTCGTCCACGCCTTCATTTCTGGATGCTGAAATGGGAACGACAGGAACGCCAAGCAGTTCCTCCATGGCATTGATATCGACCGTACCGCCGTTTCCCCGCAGCTCGTCCATCATATTCAGTGCCACTACCATCGGTGTATTCATTTCCAGCAGCTGCAGTGTCAGATACAGGTTGCGCTCGATATTTGTAGCATCAACGATATTGATGATCGCTTTGGGTTTTTCTTTCAGTACAAAATCACGGGAAACAAGCTCTTCGCTTGAATACGGGGACATGGAATAAATACCCGGAAGATCGGTGATCAGGGAATTGCTGTAGCCGCGGATGACACCGTCTTTGCGGTCTACCGTGACACCGGGAAAGTTGCCTACATGCTGGTTGGCACCGGTCAGCTGGTTGAACAGCGTTGTTTTGCCGCTGTTCTGATTTCCCACCAGCGCAAATGTCAGTATGGTATCCTCGGGAAGCGGATTGCCGGTTCCCTTCGGATGAAACCTTCCCTCTTCACCAAGACCCGGATGATCGGTCTTTTTATTATTGTGGACTTCATGTTCATTTTTTTCTGCATGCTGAACAGGTTCTATCGTGATCTGCTCGGCATCTGCTACGCGCAGTGTCAGTTCATATCCATGCAGGCGGAATTCCATCGGATCCCCCATCGGCGCAAGCTTTACCAGCGTGATCTCTGCTCCGGGAATCACTCCCATATCCAGAAAATGCTGGCGCAGCATTCCGTCTCCGCCTACAGTCAATATCTTTCCGGTCTGGCCCGGTATTAATGAATTCAGTCTCATGATCGTTAAGCCTCACAGTTTCGCAATGATTGATATATCTGTCTGAAGCAGAACATATCCCATATACAATAACACAAGTTATTCTGATCTAACCAAGAATTCCTGCAGAATTGCCGGGTTCACCATCAGAAAAGATGCCTTATATCATACAGGAATCGTACGTATGTCCGGCATCTTCATTTTGATATTTCAATTGCTGCGGATCAGCGTTCTTTTCCCAGGAAGAACAGACCGAGCATGCCGGGTCCGACATGCGCGCCTGAGAACGGTTCATGCGCACAGACTACGATGCTTGCGTCCGGCGTTTCGTTCAGGATGAGGCTGGCCAGTTTTTGGGCGTCTTCCAGGCAGTCACCGTGCGAAATATATACTGTCTGTCCCGGTTCATCCACACGTTTATCATGGTATTTCTCTGCAAGTTTGCTGATGGCTTTCTTTCTGCCGTGACAGTTTGCACAGGAAACGATGTGCCCCGTATTGTCTCCGTAAAGGATCGGCTTGATGTTCAGGGTCGTACCGATCGCTGCAGTTGCTTTGCTGACGCGTCCTGTACGCTTCAGGAAATTCAGATCATCGACTGTAAAATACTGACAGCAGTGCGGCACCATGTCATCCAGGATATCAAATGCTTCCGCAGCAGTTATCCCCTCTCTGCTCAGCTGTGCAGCTTTGACAGCAAGCAATCCGTTGCCGAAACCGCAGCCATGGGAATCGACGATATGTATGATCCTTTCCGGATACTCTTCATGCAGCTGCTGAGCCGCATTGATGGCTGCGTTGTACGTTCCGCTGATCCCGGAACTCATCGCGATATAGATAATATCTGTTCCTTCCTTCAGAACGGGTTCAAATGCGGAAATAAATAAACCTGTGTTCAGAAGCGATGTTTTTACACTGACACCGCTGCGCAGTTTTTCATAATATGCATGAACATCAAAGCCTGCAATATCACCATCGTATGTATACGGCACATCATCCATCGTATAGTCGATCGGCAGAAGCGTGATTCCTTTCAGCAGTTCACCCGGAAGATTTGCAGTTCCATCCGCAAATACAGCAAATGACATAAAAACCTCCTGCCTGTATTGATTTGAAAGATCAGCAGATCCCGATCATCATACAGGCAACCATCAAAGCACTGAAATGAGTGCTTTCCGTAATGAATGTATTATACTCCACTTCTGTCTGGTAAACATGCAATTTGCTATCGCAGCACTGTATGCCTTTATCTGCATTCTGCCGTCTTTCATCTGTTCAGGGGAACATTATGTTATCATCATAACGGAGGCAGTCGTTATGAATTATCATATGGAACATAACCGTGTCTGGCTTGAGAATGATGAAGGAAAAGAGATCGCATATGTCACATTTCCTGCATTTGAGCCGGGCATGACAGAAGTAACGCATACGTTTGTGGACTCATCGCTTCGCGGTCAGGGAGTTGCCGGTATTCTGATGGATAAAATGGTCGAAGTTCTGCGGGAAACCGGTCAGAAAGCCGAGCTGACGTGTTCATATGCAATGAAATGGTTCATGAAGCATCCTGAATGCCAGGATGTTCTGATCGATCCTGAGGCAGAAGCGATCAAGGCTTCCGGCGGTATCCCGGATGCCTGCAGGATCCCCAGACATAAACCCATGCAGTAAGCAGATACAAAAAACGCCGCACGGCGTTTTTAATGTGATTCCAGAAAATTGAATACCCTATCGTTGAAGTCCTTTGCCTCTTCATATGCTGAATGCCCGAGGCCCTGATATACATACAGTTCACTGTTGCTGATCTGTTCATACATTTCATAGGAAGCCTGTATACCGACTGTACGGTCTTCGGAGCCTCCGATGATCAATGCAGGACAGCTGATCTCATGCAGGCGTGATCGGATATCAAAATCCAGTATTGCTTTGGCGTTGACCATAAATCTCCGGTAATCCTTCGGCCTGCCGACAAGACCGATCACAGGATATGCTTTTCTGTATTGTTTCAGATAGGCTTCTGAGTACATCTTTTCAGCAGTATCGATCATCAGTTCCTTATGTCTGCCATGCACGGCATGATCCATCCAGACGCTGATATTTTCCCGGATCAGATCATTTGCATATGGTGCAGATACTGCGATCACCAGTTTCTCCACCAGATCCGGATGATTGACTGCCAGATACTGCGCGATCATCCCGCCCTGAGATACGCCCAGGACAGATGCCTTCTGAATACCAAGCTGTCTCAGTGCTGCAGCCTGATCATCTGCCATATCTTTGATCGAATATCCCTCAGGCATATCGTCTTTTCTGCTGAACATGTAAACAGTGTATTTCTCAAAGAACATCTGATACGGTTTTGCCAGCAGCAGTGCTTTCCCATTCACAGTCATGAGACCGTCTGAAAGACCGGGAAGAAGAACCAATACCTGATCACCATGTCCGAAAGACACATAGCTCATTGCTGTGCTGCCGATCGGTACAGCACCGTTTTTGCAGTTCCAAAGCATATTTGTTACCTCGTTGATTCAAAGCCGATCAGTTTTCATGACTGCGGTCGTTTTCAGGCTGATCGGAATTCCGATAACGTACTTCTATATATCCGTAATGATCAGCTTTGGACAGGATCAGAATCCCTTCCCCTGTCCAGTAGTATTCGCGGTAAACACTTCCGCCTTTTGATTTCGCATATGGCTGTATTTCTGTTTCGTAAGGTTCACCATACAGTTCTTTAAAATATGCCTGTGCTTCAGACAGACGCTTTTTGCTGGTAAATGTCAGTTCACCGATCCGTTCACCTCCTGCATGATCTGAATACCCTCTGACTTCTGTCGTTTCATCCAGAAATACCGTTTCGATCAGAAGATAGATTCCATCTGTCATATCATCCTTTGTCAGTCCGGCTTCAGAGAGTGTTTTTCCTGATAGCTGAAGCATTTCAGGAAAACTGTCAAAAGACAGTACAGGTGTATTTTTCGGGCGGGTACAGCCTGCAAGCAGAAAAACAGCCTGAATCAGAAGCATGTATTGTTTCATTTTTTTAGACTGCAGGTATTTCATCTACCACTATTATATCTGCCGCTGGTGAAACATCTCCATCTTTTTGATCTTTATGAATGCCTCATATCATCTGCCACATGGAATCCTGATCTTTTTTGAGCGATACAGTACAATGGCGGATGAAATGACCAATGAGAAGAAAACTGTCCAGAACAGCTGCTGCCTGATCAATGACGCTGCAGGGTTTCCGCTGCTGAGGACCGTGCCTGTGTAGAGGATCGCCTGCTCTCCGTTTTCGGATTCGATATATCTTCCGTATATGTATTTGGAATCTGTCTTCAATTCTGTTGTTCCGCTCTCACTGTTTCTCAATGAGATCAGGAAATCACCGTATCCATCAGGAAGCTTCCGGTAGTTTCCTGTCTGCCATTCCATGACATCATCATGAATTACCACAAGTGATTGCATATGCAATCTCACGTGGTTTCAAGGGAGTCC
>CAMOPG010000158.1:0-5675 GCA_946622165.1 uncultured Erysipelotrichaceae bacterium | reverse complement strand
TACCAGTCAAAACTCTTTTTACGGTAACGGTTCAGTGTTCCTTTGCCGCTGTTGTCCAGATCCACATAGATGAATCCATAACGTTTTTCCATATCTCCCGTACCGGCAGAGACCAGATCGATCGGTCCCCAGGTGCAGTATCCGATCAGGTCTACTCCATCCTGGATCGCTTTTTCTGTTTCTTTCAGATGATCATTGAGATACTGGATACGTTCGTCATCAATGACAGTATCGTTTTCAAGTGTGTCATAATCACCGTATCCATTTTCTACAATGAACAGCGGTTTGTCATAGCGGTCATACAGCCAGTTCAGTGAGTATCTCAGACCGATCGGGTCAACACTCCAGCCGAATTTGGAATACTTCAGGTAGGGATTCCTGAGTCCGGAGAATACATTGCCGTCGGATTTGTCATACTTCTCAGGATGAGCAGAATCCGTCAGTGTCATGTAATAGCTGAAGGAAACAAAGTCAATCGTATTCTCTGCAATCAGCTTCAGGTCTTCTTCTCTTCTTTCGATCTTTACACCGCGGCGTTCCAGTTCTTTTTCAAAGTAGTAAG
This sequence comes from uncultured Erysipelotrichaceae bacterium, assembly GCA_946622165.1. Taxonomy (GTDB): domain Bacteria; phylum Bacillota_I; class Bacilli_A; order Erysipelotrichales; family Erysipelotrichaceae; genus Bulleidia. The sequence goes on along the minus strand of CAMOPG010000158.1, from coordinate 5,113 downwards.
GATACTTGCCCTTGGACATGACATCCAGGAACAGGACACCTTTCTTACGGTTGTCTTCAAATGTTTTCAATACATCTTCCGGATCGCAGGTACGGGGATATCTAGGAATGAACGCCACCATACCGCCGATCATAGCTCCAGGCATCATTTCATGACCGAGTTTCACAGTATCTGCGCAGGCAGTAAACATATGATGGCATGCCTGGTAAACAAGACGGGCACGGTCATCTTCAGGACGGAAATGGATCCCGGTATGAATCGCGTATTCATGGTGTCCCTTGATGTCGTTGACATTTGCATTGATCTCATTAAAGACGATCCAGTACTTCACCTGTTTCCCGTATCTGGCAAACAGTGTCTGTGTATATCTGTGGAATACAGCGATCATTCTGCGGTCTGTCCAGCCATTGTATTTTTCAACAAGAGCGACCGGCATTTCGAAGTGGGAAATGGTTACGACAGGTTCCATCCCGTATTTTCTGATCTCTGCGATTACTTCATCGTAGTGCTTCAGTCCTGCTTCATTCGGTTCTTCATCATCGCCGTTCGGGAAGATCCTGCTCCAGGCGATCGAGATACGCAGGCAGCGGAATCCCATTTCTGCAAACAGGGCAATATCTTCTTTAAAGCGGTGATAATGGTCGATAGCTATATGTCTTGGGTAATAGGTATTTTCATCCAGTGTGAATGAGAACCCGTCCTTGCGGGAGGAGGTCGTTCCTCCCGTAAGGAAGTCTGCTACAGACAGTCCTTTTCCGTCTTCCCTGTAGGCGCCTTCACACTGGTTGGCAGCAATCGCTCCGCCGAACAGGAAGTTCTCCGGAAACATTACTCACCTCTTTCAGCAGCGTCTTCTTCGTCTGCCTGCTTGTCATACATTCTTACGAACGGTGCGAAGATCAGGATATTGATCGCAAACAGGATGAACCAGACGACCGGTGCTTTCCAGTCCATAGTGGACAGGAATGCGTTGATCGGAGACGGGAATGTAGCAACTGTGGAAACAAATACCTTCTTCAGGAATCCGCTCTTCATCAGCAGATATGTAGCGCCTGTATTGAGGATCGTTGTGATCAGGATCGGGAGGATCATTGTGACGTTCATGACGATCGGCAGACCGAAGATGAGCGGTTCATTGATATTGAAGATGTTCGGTACAAGAGACAGTTTGCAGAGTGACTTCAGACGGTCATTCTTTGCGAAAATCAGGACTGCGATCAGCAGTGCTTCAAACATGATCTGTGTGCCGAAGATGGATTTATAGGAACCTGCCAGGATGGCTGTTCCGACACCGCCTGCCTCAACTGCAGCAGCATTCGCAGCAAGGTTTGCGGACTGGATGGGACCGATCAGGGATGCGACCATTGCGGCACCATGGATACCGAAGAACCAGAAACCGATGACAAGCAGGTTGATGACGATAACGGAGCCCAGTGAATCCGTGAAGGAGAGGAGCGGTGAAATGATATTCTGTACCAGTGAGATGATGCCGAATCCAAGAGCTGCTTTGACTGCTTCGTTCACTGCAACGAATACGACCAGATTGAGAGCGAGCGGGAACAGGTAATCAAATACTGCCACGATGTTCGGAGGAACAGATGCGGGCATCTTGATCTTCGGTCCTTTTTTGATATACCAGGATGTGATCTCAACTGTGAGCATTGCCAGAATGATGCCGCCGAACATGCCCTGCGCATCAAGCTGTCCCAGCGGGATACCCCAGCCGAGTTCAGATTTTACCGGTGCACCGGCAAGAACGATGAATGTGAAGAGGGAAATAATGGATGCATAGCCGGGGTGAACATTCTTTGTTTTTGCCAGGCTGTACGCAATGCCGAAGACTGCATAAACAGATATGATGCCAAGCGTCAGATTGTACGGTGTTCTCAGCAGCATCGAGCTTGCGCCCCATGCTTTCCAGGCTGCCAGGAAACCTGTCGCGTTTGCTGTAACAGGCGGGAACATCATGATCATGATGATGCCGCCGAGGAGTGTAAACGGCAGCGTAAACATCATGCCTTCACGAAGTGCTTTCATATGAGGTTCATTTGATAATGTTGTAGCGATTTTTCCGACGCTGTTTTCAAGTGCGGATCTCAGATCTTCCAGTTTCATACATTTCTCCTTTGAAGCCTTTGCTTCTGTGACCACACTATAAAAAATATAGAGAGATTATTCTAATTTCCTATTTCCCATCAGTTAGGAAATCGTTTCCTGCAAACTGATAGATATGTTCATAATCATTTCTTGAAAACACAAAGAAGGAAGCTTTCGTATATTGTGCATCATGAAAAACAAACGGTGTTTCCAGGACAAAGTCAAACTGTTTGGAATGTCCTGCCGATATCAGCGGCACACAGAGATACAGACAGTTTTCTCCGGTTCTGATCATCAGGTATTCCATAAGATGTTCGTTCACATATCCGATATCCGGACAGCCGATCTCTTTTTCTGCATACAGTTTTTCCAGCAGTATATGCATTGCGCTTTCCAGGGTTCCGCTGAGTGTTCCTTCATCACGTACTGCAAAATTCTGACGTCTGAATTTTCTCAGGGATCCCCTGATCTTCTCTATGGAGTCATCGCTGCATAAACGGTCGATCAGTATTTCATTCCTGCCGTAGGATTCCAGAGGGACTGTACTGATCACAAGACTGCTCTTGATCGGGGCATGGCTGAATTCATATGCGCTCTGTATTCCTGCAATATCCAGGCTTCTTCCGAAATGACGTTCGATCTTTTTGCAGATCACATCAGCGGTATTGCTGTTATCGTTCGTTACGATCACTGTTCTGATGCGCGGATATACAAGGCTTAACTGCAGGGCAAGTGTCAAAGACGCAGTATCCGTACTGTTAAGACGGACCTGTGCCATGGATTCAATGCAATAGCGGAATACGGATGAAAAATAGAATGGCACCGGAGCATATGAAAAGACGGTTCTCCGGTTGTCCAGCACATAGTATTCCCGGTATTTCTTACGGCGCAGGATCGCACTGACTGTTCTGATCATCACCGCCCTGTCCTTCAGTTGGTAACCGATCCTCTCCAGCAGGGACTCTGCTTTCCGGACGATCGTGCTGCTCAGAGCTGCATATTCATCATCTGCCGCTTCAAAGCCGTCCTTTCCGGCAAGCCTCCGGCTCAGCCAGAGATAATCATTCCTGTCCAGTTTTTGAAATTCCGGCAGTTTCTGTTCCAGAAAGTCCTTCAGAAATGCTGCAGTATCATCATCGTTTTCTGCCTGTTCATCCATACGGAATCCCTGGTCACAGCGATGCCAGCTCAAAGCAATATCTGCAGCAAAAGAACGGATCCCTTCCCCGCTCAGTTTCTGATGGATGATCTCTGCAAATTCCGGGATCAGAGGACACAGTACTTTCACCATATCCCTGAAAGAAGAATCACCGGAAATAAAATAACTGTATTTTGTCTGCAGTACCGGATTGGAACGCTGAGTGTAAATACCGCTGATCAGATCACGGATCTGTGATTCTTCTGCCTTGATATAATATCTGTCCTTCTCTCTGTTCAGTCTGATACCGGTCTTGCTGTCGAGAAGGTAGTTCAGAGCCAGCAGATCTTTGCGCAGTACAGTAGTTGATACATATAGAAGATCTTCCAGTTCTTCATTGCTGTAGGTGTTTCCAAAGAGAAGTCCGAACAAGATCCAGATAACGCGTTCATTGCTGTTTTCCGGATAATCGAAGTCCATATTTTCTGCAAGCAGATCAAAGATCAGATCGGAATGAAGCTTCTGAATGTCTTCCTCTGAAAAGTAGTAACCTTTCTTCACATCTGCTTTGATCTCAATTCCATATTCTTTGAAATAATCATTGATCTCACGAATATCACTGCGTACTGTTCTGCCGGTCACGTTCAAAATGTCCGCGATTTCATGTCCTATGATATAGTCTGCCCTGTTCAACATCAGCAGCACCAGTTCTGTCTGTCTTCTGCTCAGCATACATTCTCCCCGCAGCCACAAACACGCTGCATAACGTCTTACATTACTTAAGTTCCAAGGAATCGTTCACAGTTTTTCTGATTTGATTTTATATCAGGATCAATTATTACTGTTTTCCTCATGCTTTTGTGCACGATGTGTCCTATTGTGCAAACCGCCCGTTTTTTCGGGTTTTTTTGAGTTTATCATGTTCTTGCATTGATCAAACAGGGATGCGCATCCGGATCATCAATGCTGGAAAACAGTTATCTGTTTAGAAGGAGACATTTGAAATGTTAACAAATGAAGCATTCAACAGCAGTTCCAACAACGATACGCTTACTGAAGCTGAACAGCTTGTCTGCAGTATTGCCAATGTCGATCCGGACCTTGTACTCAATCATCATGAAATGTGGATCGATGATCCTGTCAGAACTGATTCTAAGGTTTATACGGATTTCCATGATCACTTTTACAATCAATACTGTGATTTTGAAAGATTCCGCAGCCGTGCAGTTCTGATCAGTGACAGAAAGCACTATGAACTGATCAATAAACTTGCCAGAGCAATGTTATGCAGGATGCCGCTTGATCAGGATGAGCCGTACTACTGCGCAGATTTCTTGTCTGACCAAGATCATGACAATGCCATTGAACTGATCACTGCTATGCATAATGACTGGCTGTATGATGAAGAACCGTATATATTCATTCCTGAAGTTCTTTCTCCAGAAAAGAAGCAAATCATTGAAGGACATCTGCAGACAATCAAGTCTTTGGATATGAAGAATGAATCTGAAGGTACCATGGCACACCTGCTGTACGACTACATACAGCAAATGATCGTTTATGACGCAGCATTACTGTACACATATGGTGCTGAGATTGAAGATGTACAGAAAGATTATGGCGACTATGCAAGATGGGCATTCAATCACTATTGTGATCTGATCGATGATCTTCAGGGACACACATATGACACTATTCCGCAATATGTCATTTAATGAGAGATCCTCTCTCATCAATTGATGCAAGAAACAACAGTAAACATCCAATCCTTTACTGGCGCATAGAATAACGATTGTATACCTCCAAAATCATCGTTTAACTACAACTGAACCGGTTCAGAGATGAGCCGGTTCTTTCTGTTTGCTGCATCTCTTAGAG
>CAMOPG010000157.1:0-5684 GCA_946622165.1 uncultured Erysipelotrichaceae bacterium | reverse complement strand
CACCCACGTCTGATCCGGTCGGTCAGGCGTGGTACTCTTGCCAAAATGATAGATCAAAACCTCCGGTCAATGATTCATGATATATGTTGACTGCAGAAATGCTGTTTGTTTATCAGCAATTGCATGGCTTATCAAAATTATACATCAGAGAATTCTGTTTCCATCTGCAACAGCATACAGAAAAACTCCGTCTCATGATTTCTTGAGTACGGAGTTCTTTTCAGCAGATATTCCGATCACTGCAGGCCAAGATTACGGCGTGCCTCAGGATTGTTTTCAATGATCATCTGAACCATTTGGCATGTCCTTGCTTCAGAGCAGTCACCGCAGGTCTCATACCCTCTTTGCTGTGCACATTGACGGATCGGACAGAGTGATTCACAGAACGGTGTTTTCACACCGTCAAGTCTGCAGCCTGTGCAATTGATCATTTCCGGCGTGATCTCAGCAGAATTCAGTTTTGACCAAAGCTCGGCGGTTGATTTCCGCAAAGCATCATCATTGCGGACTGTAGCAATACGGGCATCACATGTCTCACAGTTCAGCCCGCAGAAGGCAATCAGTTTGTTCATATTCTCAACTCCATTCATATCAGACATGTCCGTGTTTCAGGTTCATGATGAAGTTATAAAGCAGCAAACATCGCTGCCCCTTTTGTGTCGAGCCACCTGAAGAGCAGAAGACCAATGACCGTGTACAGGATCGTCCAGATCAGCAGATATGATACTGCACCGATCTGATATCCGATCAGGAAAAATAATCCTGCAAAGATCGTATTGATGATCATTCCCCCGAACATCACAACGAGCACTGCCCCGCTTTGTTTGATTACAGATGTTTCGCTTGTCCAGTTCATCACAGGCATTCTGACGCCTACAATCGTCCCTGCTGCTGAAGCAAAGAATGTAAAGGCAGACGGCAGCAGAAAGAGCAGTATTTTGGCAGCAGGAGAAGCCTGAATGATAAATGAAACACATATCAGACTGAAAAGCAGCGGTACCATTGTGAGGATCATCTGCAGCCCTGCTTTTGCCCGTAAGACAAGCTTCGGAGACACAGGCAATGACTGCAGGATCCAGATGTTTTTCCCTTCCAGCGATATGGAAGGTACTGCGATGATGATCATTCCAGCTAAAGTGCAGAATGACGTGCACAGAATCACTGTTGTGCTGTTCGGTATTTCTGCAAAAACCATATCCAGCACCTGAAAGATTTCCCTGCCTTTGAGCAGAATATAGATGCCCGCGACGGGTAAGAAAAACAGAGGAAGGCCGCTGTTCATCATATAGGTGGCACTTGAGGTAAATCGTGATAACTCTTTCCCAAGCAGTGCCATGAATACGCTCTTCTGTTTCACTGTTTTCTCTGTATACTGTTTCTTCTCAGCGCTGCCTCCGGATGCTGCTATGCTCAGGAAACTGTGCTGCATGATCGCAAACACGATTCCAAAAAGTACTGCAGCAGCTGCCGTATATAATACTGCAGAGAGCCACTCACCTGTACCGATCATTCCGAAGTGATAAAGCAAAGCGGCAGAACCTTTCAGATTCTCACTGTAATTTCCGGCATTTTCGAGCATTGCGCTGCCCAGACTGTTCGCTTTGAAATAGAAGTAATAATAGGCTCCGATGAATACAAGCGAGATCAGTACTTTAAGATAGCTGTTGTTTTTCAGACGCACGCTGATCTTCGCAATGATCCATCCCAGCAGACACGACAGGATCAATATGATCATTGTATTGATCAGATACAGCAGGATCCCGCAGATCAGTTTTGAAAATGTAAATCCGGTCACTGCCCAATAAACACCCAGCATCGGGATCAGCACGGTTGAAGCATACATGGTACCCAGAAGATAAACATTGATCAGTCTGGCTGTCATGATCGTTCCTGCAGGGATCGGCAATGACAGCAGCAGATCATTGTCTGAAGCAAGATACAGGCTTGAATAGGTATTAAATACACTGCCGAATGCTCCAAGAGTGATTGCGATGCCGCTCATCACCAGAAAGTAAAACCATTCCAGTCCCATCCCGTTCAGAACACCCAGAAAAGAGAATGCCATCGTGGTAAACGTTCCGCCAAGGAAGCCCACCATGATCACCAGGAAAAAAGCAATATAGCCTGCGATCTCCTTGTCTGAGCGCATCTTGTTTTTCTTTGCGTTATAAAAGTAATTCCTGAACACTTCGGTGAACTGTTTTTTCACTAATACTTTCAGCATGATCAGTCCTCCAGTTCAAGGAAGACTTCCTCAAGACTGTCATCACCTTTTACTTCTTCCATCGTGCCCGTACGGATCAGTCTGCCCTGCTTGATGATCGCTACCTTATCACAGAGCTTCTCAGCAACTTCCAGAACGTGTGTTGAGAAGAAGATCGCACCGCCCGCATCACAGTGCTCACGCATCATTTCCTTCAGCAGATGAGATGCCTTCGGATCCAGACCCACAAACGGTTCATCCATGATGATCAGTTTCGGGGAATGCATCCAGGCTGAAATGACCGCAAGTTTTTGTTTCATACCGTGTGAATATGCGGACACAGGCTGTGCAAGATCAGATGTCAGTTCAAACTGATCGGCATACTTGCGGATCTGTTTCTGACGGACATCTGCAGGTATTCCGAAGATATCGGCGATAAAATTCAGATATTTGATACCGCTCATATATTCATACAGATCCGGATTGTCAGGGATATAGGCAAGATCTCTTTTGCATTTCAAAGGATCTGTCCTGATCGAGTTTCCATTGATCAGGATATCCCCTTCATCAAACTGCAGAATACCGACAGCACTTTTCAGTGTTGTTGTCTTGCCTGCACCATTATGACCGATAAAGCCATAGATCTCGCCCGGCTGAATATGCAGTGACAGATCGTCCACAGCTGTCTTTGTACCGTAACGTTTTGTAAGATGTTCGATTTTAAGCATGTTATTTCTCCTGAAACATATATTTCTGATTCTGATTGATTTACACTGATCAGCGATTGCCGTAGATCCTGCAGAAATGTCTGCTGAATGATTCAATCTGTCTGATGGCATCTTCGGTCTTATCCGGTTCACGGTCACAAAGATGGATCAGTGATGAGATCGGTGCAGTGTATGAAAAAGCGGTCATTTCAGGGTCATCCTGTCTTAACAGACCCTTCTCCATCATTCCCTGGAACACATAGGTAAACATCTCAGTCAGACCTGTCAGAAAGTGTCTGGTTGCGAGCTGACATGCACGCTGATCCCGAAACTGCTCTAGCGTCAGTACTTTTCGAGTCATGATGATCTTCTCATCATGGATCGTGATATTGACCATTCTCATGGTCATCTCTGTAAGCTCTTCCAATGAATCCGGTATCGGCGGAAGGTGCTCGGGTGATCCGAAATGTTCCTCGTAGTATGCGATCATCTCGTCAAGGAGCGCATTCCATATTGCCTCTTTGCTGTCATAGTGTTTATAAACGCCTGACTTTACTAGACCGAGCGACGCACTTAATTCACGGATATTTGTTCCTGCATACCCTTTCTGAGAAAACATAGCCAATGCTGCAGAAAGGATTCTTTCTTTTGTATCGTTTGCCATGATGTTATAATTCGGTGACCTTTCGTTCACTTATTATAATGAATACGGATCAGATTGTCAATTCGTGCAGCGAAAGCATACCCATATGAACGATTCATTCAATATGAACGAATAAATGAAAAGCCTGCACGGCGGCAGGCATACATATGATGTTTGCAATGTTTTCAGGCAACGATACCCTTGGACTTCCATTTTCCTCTGCGGTACATGATAAACGTCATCAGAGCACCGCATGACCAGCTGATCAGCATGGAAATGTACATCATTGCGCAGTTACCCTGCGGAAGCGCAGGCGTCTTGCTGAGGGCAACGAGACCGTAAGCAAGCGGGATTCTCAGAAGTACGGATGACAGGATCGAGATCCACATCGGTGTGATCGTATCCCCTGCTCCGCGCATAATACCAGAAAGACACTGCGTCACTTCCATGACAATATAGCCAGGCGCAAGGATACGCATCATGCGGTAGCTCAGATCGATCAGTTCCTGTGTTTCGGTAAAGATGCTCATCAGGTTTCTTCCGAACAGAATGATCAGTACAGTCAGTACTGCTGAGATGCCCATTGCAGTCAATGTACCCTTTCTGGCACCTTCGATCACGCGGTCCAGCTTTCCGGCGCCGATATTCTGTCCTGCGTAAGTTGTCATTGCAGAACCGAATGAGAACGCCGGCAGCATAACAAATCCATCGATTCGCATAACGATGACATTCGCCGCAATAAACAGTTCTCCGAAGCTGTTTGTCAGAGACTGAACAACGATCATGGACATGGAGAAGATCGCCTGTGTCACACCGGAAGGCAGACCGAGACGGATCAGCTTTGCGGTATATTTCTTCTTCGGGATCAGATATTCTTTCTTCAGATCAAAGATCTCCTGCATGCGTGTCAGCTTCCAGATACATAATCCAGCTGAAACAAACTGAGCAATGATCGTTGCAAGTGCAACACCTGCAACACCAAGTCCGAAGTTCGCTACAAACACATAGTCCAGAATAATATTGAGGAATGTCGCGACAAGCAGATAGATAAGCGCTGAAACAGAATCACCTAATCCTCTCAGCACACCGCTCAGAATGTTGTAAAGACCGCCCCCGGCAATACCCATGAAAATGATGAACAGATAGTTATAGCACCAGTCCAGGATCGATTCCGGCGTATTCAGAAGATGCAGCAGCGGACGCGTGATCAGCGGTCCGACGATCATAATAAACAAAGACGCGATCAGTGTCAGAGTAATGCAGGTACCGATCGTTTTTGACAGATCTTTCCTGAGCTGAGCACCGTAATACTGTGCTACCATGATGCCCGCACCTGTTGCGATACCCATGAACAGGACCAGCATCAGATTCAGGATTGGTCCGGCGCTGCCGACAGCCGCCAGTGCATTATCTCCGACAAAACGTCCGACAATAATACTGTCTACAGTGTTATACAGCTGCTGGGCAACATTTCCTATCAGCATCGGGATCGTAAAGATCATGATCGATTTGACCGGGTCGTCTTTTGTCATATCTACAGGCTGAAACAATTTCATATAATAACCCCCAAACGCTTAACTATTATATCTATAACATTGCAGATAAGATACATATAATGTACATGTTTCTCAGTATCTTTCATTTTCAAATATCTGAATTCACTGATTCCTTCTGCTGTTGAATACACCATTCCTAAAGGATCTACCATTTCAGATTCTTCATAATCATCTCAAAATACCTTTCGAATACCATGTCATCATATATATACTAAAAGACTGCCCGTGAGGACAGTCTTTCATGTAAAGGAGGTATTTCTGTTTGACAGATTATTTCTTGAAGTGTACCGGCATGCTGAATGCGGAGTTGCCTGCGATATCTGTAGCCAGAAGACGAGCCCACTTCATTCCCTTCGGGAAGTCGAAGGAGACTGTCTTTCTGCCGTAGGAAGTCGTATCTTCCAGAGGAACGATAACACTGTTTACATTCTCTCCGTCAGAGTAGACGAGCTCAGCTTCTGTCAGCGGGAATGTCCAGCTGAATTCTGCTTCTGCATGACCGTCTTCGATCGTGCTCTTTTCGATCAGGATCTCACCTGTGGAGTAGAAGTGTTTGCCCTGACGCAGTGCATCAA
>CAMOPG010000156.1:0-5701 GCA_946622165.1 uncultured Erysipelotrichaceae bacterium | reverse complement strand
TCAGAACTGAGTCTGAACTCAAAATCACTTCCATTGTCAAAATAGACTCTGGCATGCGTGCTGATATGGCCGTTGATTCCGTTGATGGTAGCAGAAGAACGCAGTCTGTCGCCTTCACTGAGATATCCGCGGTACACACGCTCATCTTTTACCCTGTAAAAGGATTGCTCATCCGGTGTATTGTTTGCCTGTACAAGTTTCAGATCCCACGGTTCCAGACACATCGCTTCCAGCATCCAGTCTACAGAGCCTCTTTTCTCTGAGGTTGTCAGATAACCATCTTTGTATATGAATGTTTCCCCGAATCGCAATGTATCCGAGATCGACTGATAAATACGCTCCTGCTCAGCATGGACTTTCACAGCCGAAAAGGGCATCAGTGACAGAGCCAGCAGGATAAATCCTGCAGCAGCCGCGTACAGGTATCGATATATGTTTTTTCTCTTACTGTTCATATATTTCACCTCCGTCAGGCTCCTAGTGCCGTAAGGGCAGTAATCAGCGCAAATCCCAGTGTAAGACCGGTAAGCAGGCTTTTTGCCTTGCCGCGCTGCGCAATACGGACATCATTGTTTTTGGCGGATGTCAGTGCTTCTGCCAGCTTATACAAAAGACCATCCTGTCTTCCGGCCGCCTGCAGCGAAAGCAGTGTACCGGAGATCCCGGCCATGGCCAAAGCTGGATCAGCCATCGTGATGCCTGTACAGGAAATGGCACCAACCACGAGACCAAGCAGCAGGCTCAGGATGCTTCCCTTACCCTCTTTCCGGCTGAACAGAGAACCCAGGCCTTTGAAAGTATTGCCTATGCCTCCCGAAAACAGCGATGACAGCAGGACTGCCGTACAGCCCTTGCCAAGGATCCCGCCATCCGCACAGGTAAACCAGGACAGGCCTTGTATGAATTCAGAACCGCTGTTTCTTAAGGCCCCAAGCACGGTCCAGAGACCGGCCATAAACACCGTATACAGCAGTACCTTCGGCTTTGTAAACATGCCGAAAAGACCGCCGAGATACGAGGTAACTGTCTTGGCGATACCGGCGATCGGCGACAGAACTTCTGTTACTTCCTGACGGACAGAAGCGATCTCCCCGACAGCCGCAGAGATCGTATTCCCCATCTCCCCAAGGTCCATCTCACCAACGGAAGATAGCGCCGAAAGCCGCAGTCCCGCAGGCATCTCGGGGATCACATCAGGCTTCGGCAGCTTTGGTGCCGCAGCTTTACGCTTCGGTCTGGGTGCTTCTTGTTTCAGTGCTTTCCCGCAGCGCAGACAGAATTTCGAATCCTCATTGACAGGTGCCCCGCATTCCGGGCATACAAGCTCCTTCTTTACTTTTTCGGGTTCCTTTTCATCAAAGCGGTAACCGCATCCCGAACAGAATTTCGCCCCCTTCGCAGCTTCTTTTCCGCAGACAGGACATGTGAGGCCTTTGGACCTTGTCACCTTCTTTTCGGCAATCGGAAGCTCTTTTCCACAGTAAGGACAGAATTTGGAATCCTGATTAACGATCTTGCCACACGATGGGCATCTTCTTTCACCTACAGCCATACGCAGCTCCTTAAGGTCTTACCAACAGAACATCACCGAACATACCGTTGTCTCTGACCACGATATTCCCAAGCACATAGTCTCTGCCCTCATACGTGTAATACGGGCCAAGACCGATGGCAGTATTGCCGTCCGATACATCGATATACTCCGGATCCCATGTACCCACAAACGGTTCATAGCCGACTTCCGCCTCGTTTTCCGGGGATACATCACTTCCGAAACGGATGTACTGCGGATGCAGGATCAGCTGTGCACCCTGTTCGGAGAAAGCAACTTCCGCCGTACCGATCTCATCGATTCTCTCTTCTCCGGCAATCGTCCGGTTAAACGTAATGCAGTACTTCCATTCCCCGCTGATATATCCTGCTTCGCGCAGTACAGCACCTTTGGGGATCCCGTGATCGTAGACATCATTTTCGTAGAACAGGAAGTCATCGAACCAGACATTCGTAATATCTCCTAATCCCTGCGGAATATCCGCCGGTACAGGAGTCTCTGCAGCGGGCTCCGGTGTCGGTGCTTCTGCCGCAGCCGGTGCCGGTGTGGTATTTCCGGTATCCTTCGGACGGCCAGTATGCGTGCTTACGGCATTGCTGTTCTGGGATGCAGGCGTCTGCTGTGAAGGCGGATCAGCAGGAGGTGTACGGTGGAATACCGACTCCAGAACACCGATCAGGGCAATGCCTATACCGCCGACGACATTCAGGATCACAAACCACTTCAGGAATGTCATCAGACCTGAAGACTTCTTTTTCCCTGTTTCTTCTTTCGGAACAGGTTTATTCTGTGCTTTCCTTTCGGGGATCTTCGTCCCGCAGTTATCACAGAACCCAGCATCATCCGGTAATTTCTTACCGCAGTTCGGACAATAAATTGCCATATTCCAGTCCTCCTAATTCTGAAGTTCAAAAACGATCGGTACGGGTTTTCCGTCTTTGTGCAGTACCATCGGTATGGTTTCCGGTGTCACCATCTCCAGGTATTTCTGAACCGTACCGTCTTCCGTAACGACGCCCAGATCAAGCACAACAGAGGTATCACCGGCTGTAATACGCAGTTCATGGGCTGCGTCGTAGCGGATATCAATACTCCCGTGCGGCGGCAGATCTCCGCTAAGAAATACATAGGTTCCTTCCGCTCTTCCTTCCGGCAGACCGCTCATTTCTGCAAGCTCTGCATCAAAGTCAATGACGACCGAAGTATCGTCTCCGTTAAATTCCATGGACCCGTGATCAGACACAAACACACCCTTGTGCGGGGCAGGTGCCGGGGTGTCCGGTACCGGAGGATAATTCCCGTTATCCCTGGGACTGCGTATGAATAATACGTAAAGAACGACCGCTGCCAGCAGCACAACTGCAGCTATTAAGATTCGTTTGATATGTTTCATATCCTTCACCGTTTACGTATACGCATCATGCGTTATCTGTTGATTGCGAGATCATCTATGATTTAGTGACTGCCTGCGGGCAGTGAGAAGTAATATAGTCCAGGACAAAATCGTAGTGTTCAGGATCGGTATAGACCTGATTCCGGATCAGTTTCCCGTACAGCCTGATCAGACACTGCGATTCATCTGCCTGTATCTTTTTGACTTCTGAAAAGCGTGAATACAGTGATGTACCGGCAGCCGAAAGCACACCTGCACCGGCAACGGTGCGGTTTCCGGTCTTCTCACCGGCAAGTATTGTCAGTACTTCCAGTGCTCTTGCCTTATCTGTCTTGATCTGGGTATGGCTGATCCCTTCTTCATCCATTTCGAACAGAACTGTATACTTGCCGTTATTTGCCTTTGTGACAAGCCAGTATGCCGGAAGCGACAGTAAAAACAGGATACCAAGCACCAGCAGACCGGTGGCAAGTGCCCCAAGTACCCCGGCAATTCCCTGTCCGGACAGCAGGTTGATGATTATCAGGATGACAACAATGATACAGGCACTGAGAGCCATCACCCGCCATATTTCAAACAGGAGGAAAAAGCTCTTCATCATCGGAAGCTCATGGACCCAACGGTATACACCCTGATCATCCCGGGACAGTTCATTTCCGTGAACAGGAAAATCCATATTCATACACATCCTCCTTTCAATGATCTTCAGGTAATCTCTTCACCTTCATTGTAGACATACATATCCCGTATTCATTTCGTGCCATTCATTCTGTCAATGACCGTTTTACGGCACATAACTGCTATACTGAATGTAAAGAACAGATACTGTCCGGAAGGAGTACGATCATATGATGTTTGCCCGTCAGCTGACCCTGCTGATGGATACTATAGAGGTATCCGTCAGTGAACTTGCGACATATGCACAGATCGACAGAACAGGTATCAGCCGTATGAAAAACGGCTCAAGACAGCCCAAACAAAGCGGTGTATCCATCCGCAAACTGCTGCACGGTATGATCAGTTATTGTGATGAAAGCGGAAAGACCGATACACTTCAGAAACTGATCGGTGCCGAAAACAGCACTGCCGAAGAGGATCTTGCCCAGGCCCTGAAACAATGGCTGTACATGGGCAGTACACCTGAAGATACAGAAGAAGAGATTCCCTCCCGCCGGCAGGTATCCGCGCATTTATTCGGCACCAGGCTGAATGCGGTCATGGATCTGGCCGATATTTCCAACATCCGGCTGAGTAAGCTTGTCTATGCCGATGCGTCCCTGATCAGCCGCTACAGACGTTCTGAGCGCCGTCCCAAGAGCGGTTCAAACATGGCACGAAGGATCAGCAGAGTCCTGTGGGAACGCCTTGAAAGAGCCGGCAGGATCCCGGAACTGTGTGAACTGATGAAGACCTCCGAAGCCGACGAACAGACATTCTACACATGGCTGTATGAAAGTAAAAAGCAGGATCAGCCCGATCTCATCACACCGGAAAAGATGCTGTACCTGCTGAATGCTCAGGTGCCGGTATCACATAATGCAGGACACGAAATGCCGTCACTGCCGGAAACTGAAGTCAAAGATATCTATTACGGTACCGCCGGCCTGCGCAGTGCTGTTCTGCGCTTTCTGAAGTATGCGGCTGAACATCAGGTACCGCAGATGTATCTCTATTCCGACGAGAACATGAGCTGGCTGAGCGGCGATCCTCAGTTCTTCCGTCTCTGGGGAGCACTGATGCAGAGATGTATGCAGAACCATACAAAGATCACGATCATACACTACATGAATCGAAACATGAATGAGCTGAATGACGCGATCGCCGGTTGGATGCCGCTGTATCTTTCGGGAATGATCTCGTCATATTTCTGCCGAAAAAATGAGCGATTTCCGTTTGTCAACACGATCTTCCTGATTCCGGGAGCGGCCTGTATACGGGCTTCCCATGTGCGGGGATCTGAAACTGAGGGCATTTACCATTATCATACCGACAGCAGATCACTGAACCAGCTTGAAAAGGAATACCGCTCCCTGATCACTCAGGCATCTCCCCTGTTTGCAATTCTTCCAGGTATGCATGTCCCTGAAGACAATAAGCAGGTGATTATCCGGAATACGCTGCCACTTGGTACCATGTCCCGGGAGACTGTCTGCAGTTTTCATGATGCTGAACTGTATTCTGCCTGGGAAGCGGTAAGATACTGCTTTGAGAAGACTCTCATGGAATTCATCCCGGTAAGAGAACCGGGAAGACATATTTTAACTGAAGCCATTGAGGGTGTTCCGCAGGCTACATATACAGGAGAACAATACCGGCATCATCTGGAAGATATCCGGAAACTGGCTGAAGAAAACCCCGGATATGAACCTGTTTTCCTGACAACACAGTGCCCCTTTGACAATGTCAGGGTCTATATTACAGAGACAAAGGTTTCCGCGGTCCGCATAGATCCTTCACCGATCACCTTTGAGACATCTCATCCTCAGCTGCGACAAGCCTTCATGGATTATGCCTTAAGTTTGCGGAATATCGCCAATACCATTTAAATGCGTATGGGTACAGTAATGATGGTAAGGGATGTCATCTTTTCCTGATTGAATGATGGATTGTGCTGTGATTTGCGGAATTCCCAGTCCTCACGAATCACCTCCATGGCAACTTCTGCATAAGTCTTACACATTTCTTACCTCCTCTTACAGGCACACACGTGTGTGCCTAAACGACAAAAAAGCTGATTAGAATCAACCAATCAGCTT
>CAMOPG010000155.1:0-5746 GCA_946622165.1 uncultured Erysipelotrichaceae bacterium | reverse complement strand
CGTCTTGACTTCCTTGTTCTGAAGCACTGTCAGACCGTTGTTTGCGGGGCCGATGACAAATACTTCATTCGGGATCGCGCGTCCCATCATCGGGCCGCCGGCGATCAGCAGGCAGTCTTCAGCAGTATATCCGCCGCAGGCCTTGACCAGCGCTGCGGAAGGAGTTCCTACCGGGCAGTATACATTGTGCGGATCCTTCACGCCGTCACCTGATACAGTGACATATTTGTGCGTGATGGGTCTGCCGTTGATCATGGCATCGCCCAATGCGATGCATGTGCTGACATTGTTCAGAATGCATCCTGCTTCAGCAGGCAGTCTGTCGTAGCGTCTGCCTGTCAGCATATAAACAAGCGTGCGCTCCCAGCCGGCAGGATAGATATCCTTGACCGTCTTCACTTCGATCGGAGTACCGGCAAATGTCGTCTTCAGAACATCGATCAGATCGTGTTTGTCTTCCTTGACTGCAATCGCCCCTTTCGGCGCAGTAGAAAGCTTCAGCAGCGCAAGCGCTCCTGCTTTCATCAAAGAAGCATTTTCCATTGAGTTTCTGTAGTCTGCAGTCAGATACGGTTCACATTCAACTGCATTGATGATGAACAGATCAATGTTTTCCGGTTTGGAATACTTCATGAATGTCGGGAATCCGGCGCCGCCGAGTCCCAGCATGCCGGCTTTCTTTGTGAACTCAAGAACTTCTTCCCTTGTTGCGCTCTCATAGTCAAACGGCTCAAAAGCGCGTACTGCTGTTCCCTTATGATCGTTCTTGATATGCAGATGATCTGTCGGCTTCAGACTTGCGGACATACGTTTTTCAACGCCGACCACAGTTCCGGAGACCGGTGAAAAGACAGGTACATACCAGTGATCAACAGGTTCCCCGAGTTTTGTTCCTACCTTAACTTCATCACCAGGCTGAACAAGCGGCGTGCATGATGCTCTGCCGTTGACCAGCGGAATATAAAGATCGTCCGGCTCTTCCAGAATCAGCACATCTTTATGAGCTGTCAGATCCTTATGTCCTTCCAGGTGATGATGCATCGGTCCTGTTAAAAATGACATAGTTTCATCCCTTCCTTATAACGTTAAAATTATATCATCAAACAAACATGCTGAACACTTGAAAACACATACATTGTGCTATAATCGCGATTATGAACAAAGTAACGTTATTGATGGCATCAGTACTGATGCTGGGGGCTGCAGGATGTTCCGGAGATGCCGGAGGGCAGGAACAGCCTGTGCCGGAACTGCATAACTACAACAATCTGTCGCTTGATGCAGGTTTTGATACGGTCTTCACTTATCAGGAAGCTACGGAAACAAAGGAGATATTCGACGCCCATTTCCAGCAGGCTGTCTCGCTGTTTACCTATTACAACAACCTGTTTGATATCTACAACAGCTACGAAGGCATGAACAATCTGTATACGATCAATGAGAATGCCGGTACAGCGCCTGTCAAAGTCGATCCGGACCTCATCGAAATGCTGGTGCTGGCAAGGGATTATTATGAGCTGTCAGGCGGAAAATTCGATGTTACGATCGGTTCCCTTCTGAAAGTATGGCATGAATACCGCGATGCGGGCATTGAAACCAACCTGGCAGGTGAGCTTGCAGCTCTGCCGGAGCTTTCCGAGCTGCAGGAAGCTTCTGAACACAAAGGCTGGGAATATGTTGAGATCAACGAGGCAGAAAATACGGTATTTATTACGGACCCGGATGTTTCCCTGGACGTCGGCGGAATCGCCAAAGGATTCGCCACGGAAAAGATCGCCCGGAAGCTCAATGAACTCGGGATCCGGAACGGCGCCGTCAACGCCGGCGGAAATACCCGTACGCTCGGGCAGAAATACAACGGGCAGGAATGGCGCATCGGCATACAGAATCCCGATGCTGAGGGCAGCCTGATCATCGTCAAGCAGAACGGAGCCTGCTCATTCGTCACTTCCGGAGACTATGAACGGTACTTTGTCGGAACAGACGGTGTGAAATACCATCACATCATCGACCCTGATACGATGTATCCTGCGTCATACTTCCGCTCCGTGTCCATCATCACCCCGGATTCCGCAGCAGCTGATGCGCTCTCAACAACACTGTTTACACTGAGCTTTGAGGACGGCATGAAGCTTGTTGAGGATTATCGGAAAACCTACGGCACCAGTCTTGAAGTCATATGGATCATGTCTCCGGAAAATGCGCCGGATACGCAGTACTGCCGCAAAGCAGGCAGCTATATGGTTGCGTACACATCCGGTCTGGAAGACAGTCTGATCTGGAATAACTGAACCAAGCCCCTCTGTGCAGGGGTTTTCATTTTTTCAGCTTCTGTATCATTTTTTTCATGAATCTCCCGCAAAAGAAAGCTTACCTATGATGCCGTATGTTAAGATTGATAGGTACAGGACCATTAAAAGGAGTTCATTTATGACTAATTTTGTATTTATATCTCCAACATTCCCGCCGAATTATTATCAGTTCCCGAAGACATGGAAAGAGATCGGCGGCACATCACTGTGCATCGGTGAAGATCCTTACGACAGCCTGAAGCAGGAGCTGAAGGATGCGATGGACGAGTACTACCAGGTCCATAATCTGCAGGACTATGATGAAGTCTACCGCGCTGTTGCATGGTTTGCCCACAAGCACGGAAAGATCGACTGGCTGGAAAGCAACAATGAATTCTGGCTGGAACAGGACGCAAGGCTGCGCACGGATTTCAATATCACCTCCGGTGACAAATCCGCTGATGTTTCCAGGTACAAGTTCAAGTCAGGCATGAAAGCCTACTATGAAAAAGCAGGCGTCCCGGTAGCCAGATACCATCTGACAACGACTCTTGAAGAAGGAAAGGCCTTCGTTGCGCAGGTCGGTTATCCTGTGATCGTCAAGCCGGACAACGGCGTCGGCGCTAATGCCACATGGAAGATCTCCAATGATGAAGAACTGGCTGATTTCTATACAAAGGATCTCGGCACGCAGTACATCATGGAGGAATTCATTCCCGGATATATCGAAACATATGACGGCATCGCTGATCAGAACAACAACATTATCTTTGAGAATTCCATGGTCTTCCCTGAGACTGTCATGGACATTGTCAATTCCAAAGGTGAATGCTTCTACTACACGGTCAGGAAGATCCCTGCAGACCTGAAGGAGATGGGTGAAAAAGTCATCCATGCCTTCAACATCAAGGGCCGTTTCTTCCATACCGAGTATTTCCGTCTGACGGAAGACAAGCCGGGACTCGGAAAGAAAGGCGAGCTCGTTGGCCTGGAAGTCAACATGCGTCCTCCGGGAGGCTATACGCCCGATATGATGAATTTCGCGAACAATGTCGACGTTTATTCCATCTATGCCCATATGTGCATGGACAATTCCGTCTCGGATAAGGGAGAACGTCCGTACTACTGCGTATACTGCGGCAGACGCGACAAATACATCTATACGACCAGCATGGCCGATATCTACAAGAACTACGGTCCGAACCTCTGCATGCACGACAGAATGCCTGAGCTTCTGTCCTCCGCCATGGGCAATGAATTCTACATGGCAAGATTTACCAACATCAAGGATGTCAATAAATTTGCTGCAGATGTTTACAAAAAAGAAGGAGAACGAAAATAGTGTATACAGCATATTACCGCGAATACAGTCAGAATCTTCACAGAGATATGGAATTCAAGGTATACGGGCACGCCGGAAGACCGATGCTCGTATTCCCTTCCCAGAGCGGCAGATTCTTTGATTTCGAAAACAACGGCATGGTCGCATGCATCCAGGACTACATCGATGCCGGAAGGATCCAGCTCTTCTGCTGCGATTCCAACGATGACAACAGCTGGTCTTCCACCAGCTGGGACAACCGGAAGCGCATTGAAGCGCAGGAAGAGTATGTCAATTACATCTGCGACGAGCTTTGTCCGAGGATCTTTGATATCAACGCTGAAAGCAATGCAGGAAACTACGCTTCCGGCATTATGACAACAGGCTGTTCCATGGGCGGAACGCATGCACTGAACTTTGCGCTGAGACGTCCGGATATCTTTGCCGGCTGCATCGCTCTGTCCGGCGCATACAATGCAAGGCTGTTCTTCCCGGATTACTTTGATGATCTGGTATACGCCAACTCCCCTGTTGACTATATCAACGGCATGCCCTATGACCACCCCTATGTACAGATGTACCGTGAGCGCAGCCTGATCCTGTGCTGCGGGCGCGGCGCATGGGAACATCCGATGCAGGAGGATTCCGAACGCATGAAGGAACTCTTCGGATATAAGGATATTCCTGCATGGGTCGATTTCTGGGGTTATGACGTCGCACATGACTGGCCCTGGTGGAGACAGGAACTGCCTTATTACGTAGGCTTTATCTGCTGAGCAGAAAGACTGGAGAATGCTATTATGAACAACTTCATATTCATTTCACCGACATTCCCCGATACATATTATCAGTTCCCGAAAGCCTGGAAGCAGATGGGCGGCAATGCCCTGTGCATCGCTGAAGATCCGTATGACTACCTCCCTCAGCAGATGAAGGATGCCTGTACGGAATACTACCAGGTGAGTTCACTGGCAGATTATGACGAGATGTACCGTGCTGTTGCATGGTTCGCACATAAATACGGAAAGATCGACTGGCTGGAATCACACAACGAATTCTGGCTGGAGCAGGACGCAAGACTGCGCACGGACTTCAACATCACCAGCGGTGATGATGAGACCGCTGTCATGCGCTATAAGAAAAAGTCCACAATGAAGGACTACTACCGGAAAGCCGGCGTCAAAACAGCAAGATTCCAGCTTGTCTCTGATCTGGATCATGCCCTGGAATTCATCAGGGAAGTCGGATATCCGGTCATTGTCAAGCCGGATGACGGCGTCGGAGCCAACGCTACCTGGAAGATCAAGGATGAAGGCATGCTGAGAGAATTCTTCACACTGGATCTGCCGACGCAGTACATCATGGAAGAATTCATCACCGGAGAGATCTGGTCCTATGACGGTCTTGTCGACCAGAACGGAAAGATCATCTACCGTACATGCCATGTCTATAAGTCATCTGTTATGGATGTGCTGAACGAAGGATCAGAAAACTATTTCTATTCCCTGCGTGAGATCCCCGAGGATATCGATACGCAGGCATCAGAAGTCATCCGTCAGTTCGGCATCAGATCCAGATTCTTCCATACAGAGTATTTCCGCATGACAGAAGACAAAGAAGGACTCGGGAAAACAGGCGACCTGATCGGACTGGAAGTCAACATGCGCACACCGGGCGGCTATATCCCGGATATGATGAACTATGAGTGCGACGTTGACCTCTACAGAATGTATGCAAAGGTATGCTGGGACAACGGCTCACCCGACCATATCGACCATTCATGGCACTGTGCCTTCATCGGCAAGCGCGATAAATGCAGCTACGTCCATTCAAATGACGATGTCTTCAGAAATTACGGCCAGCATATCTGCATGTCCGGAAGAATGCCCGGCATCCTGCAGGGCATGGCTGACGATTACTTCATTGCAAGGTTCAAAACACTCGATGAAGTTGAGCAATTTGCTGCATACGTCATGCAAAAACAATAATTCATGATAAAATAAACAGGCACGGCATGTACGTGCCTGTATTTATGCGGATGTGGTGAAATTGGCAGACACGCCAGATTTAGGATCTGGTGCTTCGGCGTGCAGGTTCAAGTCCTGTCATCCGCATCAAAAGAAATGAGATCCTG
>CAMOPG010000154.1:0-5746 GCA_946622165.1 uncultured Erysipelotrichaceae bacterium | reverse complement strand
GACTGTTCCAGTTCATTCTGCTGTTCTGCTGTCAGGGAAATATCCCCGAATGCCAGCAGACCGTGTTCAGTGTCACTGAATTCGGTAGCGGTGATATCCGGCGTAACAGTGTGCAGCTGTGCGTGCGGGATCGCGATCGTGACGGTCTTGGTGTCATCGTCAACAAGGATATGTTCTGCGTCAATATAGCTGAGATCGACTGTATAAATTCCGTCCGCGTGGAATGTGATGTCTTTCATCTTGGAGAAAATCGGCAGCTGGCCAAGTCCTGTTTTTGTGATCGTTGTGGTCATCTGTACAGACTGTTCCATAACGATCAGTTCCTGTTTCTGCTTTGTCTCACCCAATACCGCATCCTGGAATTGTGCGGCGGTGAAACCTGTGAAGTGCTCATCAAGTACCTCATCGATCTGCTCGTGAATATCTTCCACAACATGCTCAACCGGGTTTTCGATCGGTTTGAATACATACTGCTGCAGCAGGAGCAGGATGACCATTCCCGACAGCATGCCTATGATAAAGCTTCTGATCCATGAGTACCCATTTGAGAGCACTTTGACCGGATTTCTGACCGGTTCTTTGACTGTGTCAGCAGTCTGTCTGTTTTTTTCTTTCTCTGCCTGCTGAAGTGCTTCATGCAGGCGCCTGTTTTCTTCTTTGATATCCTGATTATTCCGGAACAAACGCTCATTTTCGAGGCGCAGTTCTTCCGTTTCATCAGATACGACAGGGGAGTTTTTCTGATCTGTCATGAAACAGCCTCCTTTATTCTTCAAATTTTCCTTTGAGTACTGCTTTTCCTTCTTTTACGGCAAAGGCTCCTTTTGCAAATACAGTACTGATATCCATGTTTTCGTTGTAAATGATCATATCTGCATCGTATCCGGCAGAGATGTGTCCTTTTCTGTCATGCATGGCAAGTACATGCGCAGGGTTGGAAGTCAGCGGCTTCAGTGCTTTTTCGAGCGGTACGTTCTTTTCACGGACCATGATCTTCAGAAGCTGATGCAGACTCTTCGGAGTACTGTATGTAAGTCCGATCAATTCCTGCTTGTCGTTGAATTTCGGCATGGAGCCGAATCCGTCACTGGTGACAGTAACGTTGTCCTCTCCTCCATGTTCGAATACACGGATGACCTTATCTGCAGTCAGGCGGTTTCCTTCAGCATCTTCACCTGCGGTGATATCAATATTTCCGCCCATTCCGATCCATTTGATTCCCTGTTCCAGAAGCTGCTCTGTTCTGCCCATATGTGTAGGCTGGATGATCTGCATCGGAAGATCAGAGTTTTCCACAGCTTCGAATAAAGGCTCCAATGCCGCTTTTCCGCTGCCCATATGCACCGTTACATAACCTGGCTTTCCGCCCAGCATACCGCCTCTGCGTGCGTCTGTAGCCAGACGGATCAGTTCCTGTGATGTGATATTGGAACTGCGGTGATCACTGGCGGCTGTTTTGACGCCGACGACCAGATCGATCAGGAGAATATCCCGTTCGACAGAACCTGTCAGTGTCACTGACGGATAACCGTAGGAGCCTGTCAGGATACGGCAGGTGATTCCTGCTTCTTCAAAAGACCTTGCTTTGGCAAGCAGGTTTTCGATACTGCGGGTGATCCCGTCGGTACCGAGAAGACCTACGACAGTTGTGACTCCGCTTTCCACAAGGCAGGATAAAGGTGCTTCAGGAACACGGGTAGAGGGACCGCCTTCGCCTCCGCCGCCGGTGATGTGTTCGTGAAGGTCAATATAACCCGGAACAAGTATCTTTCCGTCTGCTTCAATGATCTCAATATCACTGAGTGCAGCGTACTCATCCAGGTGATCGCTTATTTTTGCGATCCTGTTTCCTTCGATCAGGATGTCCTTGATGCCCAGATGTTCCGGGGCATATATGTCTGCCTGTCTGATCAGTTTCATACATTTGTCTCCTTAAAAAAACCGGTTTACCCGGTTTCATTTTAATTGACTTTTTTATGTTTGAGAACGTAGTTTTTGACTGCTTCAAATGTTTCAATACTGAGGTCATGCTCAACCTTGCACGCATCCTCAGCTGCTGTTTCCGGACTGACTCCAAGCGCAACAAACAGATCCGTCAGCAATTCATGCCGTTCAAGAATCCTCTCTGCTATTTTCATGCCCGGTTCCAGCAGTTTGATGGCTCCGTCCTTTTCCATGGAAATATATCCGTTTTCGCGCAGTTTCTTCATGGCAACACTGACGCTGGCCTTGCTGAAATTTTTCTCGTTGGCAATATCAACAGAATGAACGACACCCTTATTCCTCTGGATCATCAGGATCGCTTCAAGATAGTCTTCTGCCGACTCATATATCTGCATACTGTTTCCTCCGCTGAACACAGCTTATCTTTATTTTAACAAATGAGAATAAAAAAGAAAGAAAATGGATCAGAGATTCCGACATCCTCCAGTTGTCTTCAATAACATGGTAAAATACTTGTGAGGCATTTTATGAAGAAAATATTATTGTATGGTTTATCGGATGAGGAATCTGATCGTCTGCAGGATTGTGCTGCAGAGCTGGGGATCCCTGTTTATATCGTAGGTGATTCAGCGCTGGAGGAAGTCCTCGGAAGACTGTTTGAACTCAATGACGACCTGGACACAAGAGCAGAAGAATTTGATGAAGAATTCATGATCATGGACGGTATGACCAGAGATGATCTGCTGGAACTGCTCAAGGTATTTGACAGGCACGGCTTTGAATTTGACGGTGTGAAGGTCATGCGCACTCTCTCCAACGAGAAATGGACACTGCGCGAACTTCTGAAGGAAACACAAAGCGAGCATCGTATTGCCCAGCGTGCCATGATCCTGACGCAGCTGCTGAAGTCATGCAATATGCTCGATCTGAGCACGATGGAGCCGGAGGAAAGGCAGAAATTCAAGGAAAGTCTGATGGACTCATTTATGCTGCTGCAGTCAGGCACATATACACTGGAGCAGATCGATGATTGTCTGCACCGTGTCAGCGACGGGCTGAAGGCGGCGCATAAACTGTATAACTGAGGGACGATATGCGGAAAATCTGTGTAACAGGCGGCGCGAATGTTGACATCTGCGGCGCATCGTATGAAGAATTGAGGGCATATGATTCAAATCCGGGTATGATCGAGATCAGATTTGGAGGCGTCGGCAGAAACATTGCCGAGATCTGTGCGCTGATCGGTCAGAAGGTCCGGTTTGTAACAGCCTTTTCATCAGATTTCTATGGAAAAGAAATGAAGAAAGACTGTGAAGCGCTTGGTATGGACTGCAGTTATGCAAAGATCTCAGATGCTTATCCGAGTTCCATATACCTTGCCATTCTGGATGAGAAGCGTGACATGCGGATCGCGATGAGCGATATGCGTATTCTTGATGAACTGACGCCGGAGGATGCTCTGAACGGTGTGAAGGATCTGGATGAGAATGATATACTTGTACTTGATGCAAATTTATCGGAAACCCTTCTGCATGAACTTGCATTGAAAGCAGGCGGACTGAAAGCTGCTGATCCTGTCAGTATTTCCAAAGCGAAGCGGTTCGTCCCGATCCTGGACAAACTGCAGATATTTAAACCGAATCAGTTTGAATCTGCATCCCTGACGGGCATTACCATCGTGGATGAACATGATGCGGTCCGGTCACTTAACTGGTTCCTGGAAAGAGGCGTCCGGGAAGTGATCATTTCCATGGCGGACAGGGGCATCCTTCTGGGAACTCAGGAGGGTAAGTGCTGGATCCGTCACCGCATTATCGACCTGGAAAATGCCACAGGCGGAGGAGACACCTTTATGGGAGCCTATGTCTGTGAGAGATTGAATGGAGCTGATCCCAGAGCATCTGCTGTTTATGCGCTCAGTGCTGCAGTAACGGCGATCGAACAGAATTCAGTCAGAAAACGTCAGCTGAATGATGCTGAAGTAAGGGAAGGAATCGCATCCCTGAATATAGAGGAGAAGATATTATTATGAACATCAGAGTAAATGAAGAAGTAGTACAGGCATTGAAGGAAAACAGGCCTGTTGTGGCGCTGGAGTCCACGATCATTTCGCATGGCATGCCTTATCCGCAAAATGTGGAGACAGCCCTGCAGGTAGAAAAGATCGTCCGTGAAAACGGCGCTGTTCCTGCTACGATCGGTATCATTGACGGTGTCGGCGTGGTTGGCATGAAACCGGAGGAGATCGAGGAATTCGGCAAGCGCGGAATGTCGATCCCCAAGGTATCCAGACGTGACCTTCCTGTGATCTTTGCAGAGAAGTCATGGGGTGCTACAACTGTAGCCACAACAATGATCCTTGCGGCAAAAGCAGGTGTAGAGTTCTTTGTTACGGGCGGTATCGGCGGCGTTCACAGAGGCGCTGAAACAACATTTGATGTTTCTGCAGACCTGGAAGAACTCGCAAGAACAAATGTAACTGTGATCTGTGCGGGAGCCAAGGCGATCCTTGACCTTCCCAAAACACTGGAGATCCTTGAAACAAAAGGCGTGCCTGTACTGGGATACCGGACAAAAGAACTGCCTGCCTTCTATACAAGAACAAGCGGACTGCATGTCGATTATGCTCTGAAGGATGAAGAGGATGCTGCGAATATCGTTAAGGCCAAGAGAGAATTCGGACTGGACGGCGGCATTCTGATCACGAACCCGATCCCGGAAGAATATTCCATGGACCCGGCAGAGATCAATGCTGCAATTGACAAGGCGATTCAGGAAATGGATGAAAAGGGCATTAAAGGAAAAGAATGCACACCTTTCCTGCTGGCAAAAGTCGCAGAGATCACCGGTGGTGAATCCCTGAATTCAAATATCAGGCTTGTGTTCAATAATGCGGCACTCGGTGCACGGATCGCCGCTGCTTACTGCAGGTTGTAATTATGTTCAGGCGCAGTGATACACTGACAGATATCGTTACCAAAGATGACCTGATCGAAACATTCAGGGCGCTTGGCTTAGGGCCTGGCAGAGTGATCGAGGTTCATTCATCGCTGTCATCCCTGGGTTATGTTGTAGGCGGTGCCCAGTCAGTCGTAGATGCATTGATGGAGTGTGTGACAGAAGAAGGAACGATCATCATGCCGGTACAGCTGGGAGACAACACTGACCCCAGTTCATGGAACAATCCGCCTGTCAGACCGAATCTTTGGGATACGATCAGAGAAAGCATGCCTGTCCCGGATCCGCGTCATTCCGATCTGAGAAAAATGGGTGCTGTTGTTGAAAACTTCCGGCAGCGTGAGGGCGTTATATTCTCCTCTCATCCCTGTGAAGCATATGCGGCATGGGGAAAATATGCAAAGGTACTCTGCAATTACCAATCCTTCCACTTCCCGCTTTCAGAGGAATCTCCCGCAGCACGCTTGTATGAGCTGAAGGGCGATGTCCTGATGATCGGTACCGGTCTGGATACCTGTACATGCCTTCACCTTGCGGAATACCGCTCTGACTGCCGGCCGATCGTGATCCGTGGAACAGGTACCGGTACGGAGGAAGGCACGCAGTGGAGAAAATATCTGGACCTGGAAGTCAACAGTGATGATTTCGCTGCTTTGGAAACGATATTCATTAAAAAAGGCTTTTTCCGTCAGCTCACGCTGAATCAGTGCAAGATCAGCTGTTTCCCTGCTGCAGACGCCATTGATGAAGCGATGAATTATTTCGACAGATCGACAGTGTACGATCTTTACCGCTCATAACACCGATCATGTTTCAGTCAGGCTGATATGATATCATCGGCTGT
>CAMOPG010000153.1:0-5767 GCA_946622165.1 uncultured Erysipelotrichaceae bacterium | reverse complement strand
TCCTGACCCCCTGCTTGCAAAGCAGGTGCTCTCCCAGCTGAGCTATAACCCCATGCAGT
This sequence comes from uncultured Erysipelotrichaceae bacterium, assembly GCA_946622165.1. GTDB lineage: Bacteria > Bacillota_I > Bacilli_A > Erysipelotrichales > Erysipelotrichaceae > Bulleidia. The sequence continues at coordinate 5,708 of CAMOPG010000153.1, read as the reverse complement.
AATATCTATTCAGTGAATGGTGGGCCTGAATGGACTTGAACCAACGACCTCACCCTTATCAGGGGTGCGCTCTAACCACCTGAGCTACAGGCCCGTGTCACTGAATGCTTATTTATAATACCAAAGTCATTACCCTCCGTCAACACTTTTTTAAAAAATTTTTTCAAATTATTTTTTTGGATATTTTTGTTAAAAAATGCTGCAAAAAAAGCCCGTTGTATGCATATCCGGCATCCTGCGGGCTCTTTGGTGATCAATCACTGTTCATACTTTTTCTGAATTTTTTTAATCAGATATTGTATTAATACATTTCAATATTTACGATCTTGCCGATCTGTTTCAGGTCTTCCGCCATTTCTTCAATGAGTGCTATCTTTCTGTTCAATGACAGCGGAGAATAAGCAATCGCATTATGGGCCGGATTATCACTCAGGCCGACCATGAATGTGATCCAGTTCGATTCCAGGAATGCTCTGACAAGACAGGATGCTCCATCCTGCTCTTTCGAGATCAGGAGTTCCTCCAGGTATCCGGCGTCTTTTGCCGCTTTGTTCAGATATCTGGAAACCTTCTGAAGTGTCAGGACACCTTCCGTCACCAGATCAATGCCGTCGATATATCCCATAGGAGGTACATCAGCAGTCATGTTCAGAATATCAATGCTGCCTGTAGTGATCTCCCTGCCTGTGACTTTGGAAACGATCGTGCTGGTCGTTCCTCCGCAGCAGACCTTCATGCCGGATGCGCTGAGCAGCCGTCTGACTACCTTTTCATCATCCGCAGGATCAGCCGGCGGTCCGACCATGACCCTTGTTTCTTTTGCCGGTACGACTTTCAGGCAGGCAACCGTCGAATCATCTCCCGGTTCTCCGCCATACAGGTAATTGACATTGGCAAGCAGGATCCTGCTGATCTCTCTGGCGCTGTCTTCCGGTGACGTGGATTCAAGCAGGAATTTTTCAACTTCATCCTGTCCCCATCCGAAATTCAGCACCATGCCGACGCCGGCATGCAGAATACCGTCGGAGAATGTAATGAATCTGTCGCCGGGGACCGTATTCATCCATGAAACATAGATCTTTCTGTTGTTCATCTCGAACACTTCCTGTGCGGGATGGAACAGCTGCTGATCCCTGATAATGACAACGGACGGATTGTCAAACTGTGCGATATACGTGCTGCCGTCATAGAAGATCTGAATGATCGTGAACGTGGAATATGCAACTCCGCGCTCAGAGCAGACAGGAAGCGTCGCAGTGATCGTTTCAACAGCATCTTCCAGCGTCATTCCGGAAAAGATCATTTCACTGATGATCGTACTTGTCAGTGTTGAAAGAATATTCGCTTTCACGCCTGAGCCGAGACCATCTGCCAGCACCATTACCAGGCACTGGTCATTCCGCTTGATCTGCACCCTGTCTCCGCACAGTTCTTCCCCATGCTTGTTCAGAGAGCGCCAGAAAGCATCAATGTAGATCATCTCGTTCGTCATCGTTCATAGCTTCCTTCAGTTTTGTCAGAGCCACTTTTGTTCTGGCTGTTGTTTCACCCAGCAGACTTGCGATCTCCTGGACGGTACGCATCTGTTCATCGATGACTGAAGATGTTACCTTCATCGTGCGTTCGCGCATATCTCTCATCTGACGTTCTTTGTAGTCTTCGACCGTACGGTCCATCAGGATCAGAACGATGTATTTCTGACCGCGCACCTTAACGATCGCATGGTCCAGCAGTTTCTGATAGTTTTCATACCAGGCACGGACATATGCAGTTTTTCTTCCCATTGAGCGGCATGTCTTTTCCAGTCCTTCATCCGGCAGGACAGCCTGCAGAGGCAGTCCGGTCGGATTGACCATGGACAGGTCAAGCATATTTCTCGCGCTGGGATTCATTTCACGGACCGTCAGGTCTTCATCAAGGACGATGATTCCGTTCGGTGTATTCTCAATTACGACATTCGAAAGTGACTGTGCACGTTCCAGAGCTTCCGGCAGACAGATCTTCGGATCCGCCTTGCCATCCAGAACAGCGATCGCCTTCAGACGGCACGTTTCATATCCGCAGGCACCGCAGTCATGGATCTTGTCAGGGCTCGTCTTTCCGAGCTTGATCATTTCCTTTTCGATCTCTTCTTCCGTGTGATGTGCACGGTAGATATTCTCGCCCTTCCATCCGGCTTCCAGATCGACCGGCAGTTCGCCGCCCTGGATCTTTCTGCCCATATGTACGTGTTCGCGTATGACTGACTGTCCAAGCCATTCATTGTGCTTGAAATGAGCCAGCAGAGGGCCTCCGATACAGGAACCTGTACATGCACTCATTTCAAAGAAATAGCCCTTCAGCGTGCCTTCTCTCATCGCATCAAGGACTTCCTTGATACGGCTGACACCTTCAACATTGACAAACTTATAGTTTTCTTTTCTGGGAAGTGTGCTGATGATACCGCCGGGTGTCGGATACAGACGTGCGATCGAGCCTTCGAAATCAGCCCAGTCATCCGTTTCTTCCTCTGTCAGGCTGTCCTTTACCCAGTTCACCAGTTCTTCCATGGAAATGCATGCGTCAACAGCGCCGGCAAATCTCGGATCCCTGATTTCCTTGAACTTGGCAATGCACGGTGAAAGGAATACGACCTTTGCGTCCGGATGCCTTTCTTTGATGTATCTGCCATGTGCGATCAAAGGTGAGACGACCGGAGCCATCATGTCTGTCAGATCTCCGTATTCTTTTTCGATCAGGAAATCGACTGCCGGACATGCCGTCGTGATGATGTTGGTCATTTTGCCCTCATCGATCAGATTGACATATGCCTGGCTGACCAGCTTCGCGCCGAAAGCAGTTTCCTGCACTTCCGAGAATCCCCTGTTTTTCAGGATCTTCATCAATGAGGAGAACCTGGGCCAGACCGCAACAAAACTCGGTGCTGTGCTGACGATGATCTCCTGACCTTCCGCAAGCCAGTTCTGCACCCGTCTCAGATCACTGATGATGCCTTTTGCGTCATGCGGACAGACCTTGTAGCAGTTGCCGCACAAAATGCATTCTTCTTCAATAATCGTGGGCTGGTAATTCATGTATGTCATGGCATTAGTCGGGCATGCCCTGACACAGCGCATACAGTTATGGCAATGCGACGGTTCCAGTCTGATATACTGGCTGCCCATCATAACAGTGCCACCGCAATTTCTTTTTCAAGTATTTCGCTGGCATTCGCTGCTGTAACGCCTTCGATCAGTTTTCCGTTGACCTTGATGCCAAGACCTTTTTTCTCCTGGCAGGCCTTCATGCAGAAGCTGCCTTTGACATTGACTTTGTCTTCCCAATGATGTCTCTGAAGGAGTTCCTTCATTGCGTCAACGACCTGTGTGCTTCCTTTTACATAGCATGCGCTGCCGATACAGATTTCAACATTTACCATATTTCGGATTGTCCTCCCGTTTTCCGTGCTCCATCAAATCTGGTGATTAACATTCATATCAACGCCGTCGAAGTTGAAGATCTCGAGCGACTGCTGAATGGTCTTCTTGTCTGTGTTCATGTTTTCTTTGTTTCTGCGGCCTTTGACTGTCATCGCATCGGAAATGCTTGCAGGACCTGCAATACATCCTCCGACACAGCACATGCCTTCAAGGATATCCTCCTTGAATTTGCCTGCCCTCAGCAGCGTCAGCTGCTTCTTGCATTCAAATGCACCGTCTGCCATATATGCGGTATAAGGACCGTCTCCGGCTTCTTTCGCAGCCTGGGCAACCGCTCCGGCAACACCGCCGCTTCCTGCAAAGTTGCGTCCATAGTTGGAAGGATACAGTTCAGGATTTTCGACTTCGACATCAGGCGGATTGATTCCTCTGGCAACAAGCAGTGCAGCCAGTTCTTCAAATGTCAGGACATAGTCAACAGCGGTAGACTGCTGCATCGCTTCCTGCTTCTTTGCAAGGCACGGTCCGATAAATACGATACCGTGATCAGGATGTTCCTTCTTGAGCTTTCTTGCGATCGCCATCATCGGCGTAACTGTTGAGCTCTTGTTCTCTGCATACTGTTTCGGGAAATGGATCTTCAGCATGTTGACAAATGCAGGACAGCAGGATGTTGTCAGCGGTTTGCCTTCTGCCTTATGTTCCTTCAGTTCCAGATATTCGGTATGTGCTACCGCATCGGCACCGATCGCTACTTCATAGCATTTCTCAAAACCGAGCATTTCGATCGCTTTCATGATCTGAGGCAGTGTCGTATTGTCGAACTGTCCCTGAATGGACGGGGCAACCACAGCATATGCAGGTGTTCCCATTTTCAGCAGCTTTGCAACAGGTACGACCCAGCTGATATCTTCGATTGCTCCGAACGGGCATGCGCCTTCGCACTGACCGCAGTTGATGCATTTTTCTTCATCGATCACGGCAATACCGTGCTCATCCCAATGGATCGCCTGTACAGGGCAGTGTGAGAAACAAGGACGCTCTGTTACAACGATCGCGTTGTACGGACATGCATTTGCGCAGGCACCGCATTCCTTGCACTTGCTGTAGTCGATCTCGGAACGGTTGATGCCGATATGCATTGCATCGAAACGGCATGCAGCAACACAGCTCTTTGCCATACATTTACGGCAGTTGTCAGTGACTCTGATCTTCTTGATCGAGCATCCGTCACAGGCAGCGTCAATGACCTGCACGATCTGTCTGGGATTGTATTCGGCAGTTTCATCCGCCATCTTTCCCATTGCCAGACGTACTCTCTGTCTCAGGATCTCCCTTTCTTTGTATACACAGCATCTGACACGCGGTGTATCCAGGGAGACCAGGTTTCTGCAGTATGCCTGTATCTTCCCTTCATCCAGGTCGCCTTCATATACCTGACGCGCCAGCTGAACAAGCACATCGAATTTGAAGATACGACCCTCATGTGAAAACATATTAGCCATATAGACTTCCTCTCCCGCTTATACGGCGATCCTCTGCGTTTCTTTATGAGGCATGCACAATAAAACGCTGTTTACATACAGGTTTTCATTCGCACTCTCAAATAGCAGAGCTTCCCGTGCCGCCATAAGCACTCTTTCTATTTGTCCAAATTATAGCATTGATACATACCGGTTACCTAATAAATCTCAATGGTTTTTATCCATGATCCGTTCATCCATAAAACGGTATATCGGAATGATCATGTGCTGTTTTCAAAAAAAGCATGCGGTGTGCATGCTGTGCATCATTCTGATGTTTGTCTGCGGCTGCTGACCCACTCCATGATCGGTCTTCTGACCGGGAGGAAGATCTCCTCGGGGATCTCATCCGGCGGGAAAAAGCGCAGATCCTCAACTTCATCAGGTTCTATGGTCAATGTTCCTGAGTAGTCATGGCATTCATATACGATATCGATATTGGATGTTATATCTCCGTTGGGATACGTGAAACGCATATCTTGTCCGGAATATACACCGAACAGCGTCAGCTTTCCGGCAATGATCCCTGTTTCTTCAAAAAGCTCTCTTCTGGCCGTATCCTCCGTATCTTCATACAGCTCAACGGAACCTCCCGGATATGCCCAGTCATGCGTATCTTTTCGTTTTTCCAGCAGAAGCCTGCCATCCTGGTCGATCACGAGAACGCTCGCTCCCGTCTGCATCAGCGGTCTGTGTCCCACGATCTTCCGAAGGTCCATAATATAATCCGACATACAGCTGCCTCCCTCTTACCAATTATACAGAA
>CAMOPG010000152.1:0-5798 GCA_946622165.1 uncultured Erysipelotrichaceae bacterium | reverse complement strand
TCTGAAAAACTGCTTTAGATAATGTCCGGAAATTTCAAATTCCGGACTTTTTTTACCAATAATATTGTATTAAAATATAATAAGTTATATAAAAAGGTGCAAATGCACAAAATAAATGTGCAAACGCACTTGTGCAAATAACAATATGAACGATTCATCTGATAATAAGCGAGGTGGAAGTATGGTTAAAAAAACTGCACTGGTATTCGCCGCTGCTGTTCTGATGCTCAGCGCATGCGGAACAGAACAAAAAGAGTCCGGAATCATACCGGATACGGGAAACAAAGAGCCGCAGGAAGCGGTCGCTATATTCCCGAAAACCGACATAGCGCTTGTCGGTGACACGATGCCGTTTTATGACAACGGTGTCATGAACATATTCTATCTCGCAGATCAGAGAGACGGAAAAACCGGCTATCATCCATGGGCTCTGTTCAGGACTCAGGACTACTGTACTTATGAAGATGCCGGTATCGTTCTTCCTTATGGAGAAACTGCTGAAGATCAGGACATCGCGCTTGGTACAGGCTGTGTGATCAAAGATCAGAATGGCAAGTATCATGCATTCTTCACCGGACACAATGATTACCGTTCTCCGATGGAAGCAGTCATGCATGCTGTGAGCGATGACATGATGAACTGGGAAAAGATTCCCGGTGATACCTTCATTGCAAATGAGAAGTATTCGCTGAATGACTTCCGTGACCCGTATGTGTTCTGGGTTCCGGAGGAAAACCAATACTGGATGCTGGTGGTTACAAGAAGTGAAGGAAGCGGCGTGATCGCACGCTACACTTCGACTGATCTCAGCAGCTGGACAGACCAGGGCATCTTCTTTGAGGATGACATGGGATACGGAACGAATATGGAATGTCCCACATTGCTGAAATACGGAGATAAGTGGTATCTGTCTTTCTCCGATCAATGGCCGGACCGTGTCGTGCATTACCGCATAGCCGATTCATATAAGGGACCGTTTACGAAACCTGAGCAGGATACATTTGACGGAAACGGTTTCTACGCCGGCAGGATGGAGACTGACGGCGAGAATCTGTACATCGTCGGATGGAACGGTACGAAGATCGGGCATGATGATGAGAATGACTATGACTGGGCAGGCAATGCTGTGGTACATCAGCTCGTGCAGCACAGTGACGGAACACTTGCTCCTGTTGTGAATGAGAAGGTTGCTGCAAAAATGAGTCATGAGATCAAGATGACTCCTGCAAAGATGACCGAAACAGTAAAGAAGGCAGATGACGGATATCATTTCGGCGGAGATCTGTATGAACTGGTACAGTTTGATGCATTTGATGAAAGCGGACGCATAGAGGCTGACATTTCCGGCTTTGAAGATGATGATATGTTCGGCATCGCGTTTGCACCGGATATCGATAATGTCGGCCAGCTGAACTTTGTGTTCAATATTCCTGAAAACAGAATTGAATTCTACAACACAGACTCCCTGATCGAAGCGGATGCGCAGTCCTATATGGATTATGACTTCACAGGAAAGGATTCGCTGCATATGAATGTATTCGTCTATGGCGGCGTAGCATGTCTGTATCTGGATGATGAAGTAGCGCTTACTGCAAGAATGTACCGTTCTTCCGGTACGAACTGGCAGTTCTTCGGTATTAATTCCCCAGTACAATGGGACAATGTCAACATCTATAACTGATCTGGTCCGGGAGATATACTTATGTTTGGAAAATATGAAAAGAAACGTCAGGATAAACTTCTTTCTGCAATCACAGCAAAAACCAGAAAGATCGCCGCATGTTCAGCCATCGCGGCAATTGCGCTGGCTTCAGCATTCAGCCTCGGATGCACCGAAGGCGGAGAAACCAGCGGCAGCGACAGTGAAACAGACATTATCGCTTCATTCTGGCCGGACGCTTTTGTTGCGCAGGTATACAATGAACCCGAATTCAATGATGACGCAAACCGTACGAACAATGCATTTAATGTGATCGATTTCGGTGAACAGGGAAAGAACGGATGGTTCTACAGATGCGGTGACTACCGCAAGCCGCAGCGCTCTGAACGCTTATCGATGTTTGACGGTGAAACATATCGACAGCCCGGGGCAACAGGTCTGGAGATCAAGAATAATTTTGTGCATACTGCAGACCGCGTTTCTCCGATCCTGGAATGGCGTGCGGCTCAGCCCGGCAAAGTCAAGGTCACAGTATCATTTGTGAAAAATGTTAACGGCGACGCGAATCCCAATTATCCGGACGGCGTTCAGCTGCTGGTATACAAAGGAACTGAGCTGCTGAAGCTTGAAAATGTACCGATCTATACGGATAAAGAAAATTATGCAGAGATCGTGATCGATGATCTCGATGTACTGCGTCATGACAGTCTCTATTTTGCTGTAAACCCGCTGAATAACAATGCGTATGACGGCGGCGGTCTCTATGTCTGCATTACCGATACAAACAACAGACAGGCTGCTCCTGCTGTCACGATCAGACCGAACAATAACGCAAACAGCGTTAAGGATTTCGGCAGGCAGGGAAGCAACGGCTGGATGTACATGTACGGTACAGAACAGGGCGGCTACAACCTGGTATCTCATGAATCCAACGGTGAGTATATCGACAGGACATCTCCGTCTTTGTCGATCAAGAAAGACTTTGTTCACCCTGCACTCAATCACAGTGCTGTTTATGCATGGAAGCCTGCAGTGGAAGGAAATGTTGACCTGAGGATCAAATATACGAAGTTTGAACAGCATGACGGCAATCCCGATTTCCCTGACGGTGTACGTCTGAAGGCTTATCAGAACGGAACACTGCTTTACCAGCAGCATGTAGATGTGCGTGATTCAGGAGACAACAAGGTCAAGTACAGAATTCCTTCACTGTTTGTCAGACCATCCGATACACTGTTCTTCGTGATCGATCCGGAAGGCAACTCATCGTATGACGGCGGCGCGCTGGATGTCACAGTGATCGATGTCAACGGACTGGAAAATGAGAATTCTGTCTGGGTAAAAGGCACGGATACACGTCAGAACTGGGCAGATGTGAAATATGATTTCGGTGAGCAGGGCAGCAATGGATTTATTTTCCAGAGCGGCTACGGCGATGATCCGTTCAATGCATACAACATGCAGCCTTATAACAAACAGGACGATAAATACTTCAGCGACAACTGGCTGGAGATCAAGCGTGACTATGTCAATACAGGTGAGAACGACAGTTCCGCGATCATCAAGTGGAGAGTCGCACAGGACGGCGATATCGCGATCCGTGCAGCTTACACAAAGATGAAGAATGAAGACTCCAATCCTTCCTGGCCTGACGGTACGAGAGTATCCCTCTACCATAATCATTCACTGCTTGCACAGCAGACATTCGCACCGGAGAGATTTACCGAAGTCACAAAGCGTCTCGATGTCGATTTCGTCAGCGTCAAACAGAATGATTACATCACACTGGTCATCAATGGCCTTGACAACAATGCTTATGACGGCGGCAAGTATGAATTTGTCATCCAGCCTCTGAGCGGCCTGGTCGGCGAAACAGAAAAGACGATCCCTGCGACATACAAAGGTCCGAAAGAAAACTTCGCTTCTGTTCTGGATGATTTCGGAGAACAGGGAGAGAACGGCTGGTACTACCAGTACGGCAACAACCATGATCCGTACTGCGCGGTCAATATCGAAAAATATGACAAGAGTGACGGAAGGTACTACACCGAAGACGGCGTTGAGATCAAGAAGGATTACATCGTGCCGGCAGGCAAAGGAAAATCCGCAAATGTCAAATGGGTCGCAGCACAGACCGGTGTCATCAACATTGATCTGCTGTATACCAAGCTGAAGAATGAAGACGCAAATCCCGATTATCCGGACGGCGTCACTGTTTACCTGTATCATAACCGTGAGCTGCTGAAAGAACGTTACTTCCCGCCGCTGACAGATTATGAAGATACAGGAGATCTTTCGACATACGGTGTCAGCGTTGAGCAGGGAGATACGATCACAATGATCGTCTATCCGGGAGAAAACGCTGCGTATGACGGAGGCAAGTATCTGTTTGTGATCGAAGACGCGGATAAGGTGCCGACAGTCAAACCGGGAAACAACGACAACAGTACATCTCTGGCAGGACTTGATTCCATCGAGCAGGGAACCGACGGATGGTGGTTCCTGGAAGGAACATCACCGGCAGACGCAAAAGTTCTGACAAAGAAGACCGAAGACGGTACCGGATACACATCCAGAAGGACCGAAGGTCTGGTCATGAAGAAAGACTTTGTCCATACCGGCGCAACGCTTGATCCGATCTATCAGTGGGTAGCGGGTGAAGACGGCAGTATCGATATTTCCGGAACATATGTCAAGTATGGTCAGGAAGATGAAAATCCGAAATGGCCGGACGGCGTTACAGTCAAGATCTATAAGAACAACAAGGTCCTGCTGACCAAGAAAGTCAAGGTCAAGAGAGGCGATGGAAACAACAATTCCCTCCCGTTTGAACTGGATGATATTTCAGTGAAACGCGGAGACAAGATCAGCTTCCAGATCTGCGCTGACGGAAACAACGCATGGGACGGCGGTCAGCTCTCGGCAGTCATTGAACCGCATGAAGAATTCGAAATGAAGCCGGGCAATGACAACCGTACGGTTCTTGGAAATATCGATTCCATTGAACAGGGAACCGACGGCTGGTACTTCATGGAAGGAACTTCCCTCGACAATGCGAAGCCGCTGACAAAGAAGACTGAAGACGGAACAGGATATGTATCCTTGAGAGATACCGGTCTTGAAATGAAGAAGGACTATGTACATACAGGTACAGTCCAGAATCCGATCTACAGATGGGTGGTCGCAGAAGATGGAAAGATCAATGTGACCGGAAGCTATACGAAGTTCGGTCAGGAAGACTCAGATCCCAACAGACCGGACGGCGTAACAGTCACCATTTATAAGAACAATGAAGTATTGCTGAAAGAAAAGGTTGAAGTCAAAAAGGGCGATGGAGAAGACAATGTCCTCCAGTTCAGCTTCAAAGACCTGGAAGTCAGTGAAAACGACGTTCTGTCATTCCAGATCTCACCTGACAACAACAACGCCTGGGATGCCGGAAAACTTGCAGTATCGATCAAAGACAGTGCAGATGATGAAGAAGTACCGGAAGATCCCGATCGTGACAACAACACAGTCCTGTCTGAAGCATTCGGCAAGCAGGGCAGCGATGGATGGCGTTACGGTATGTGTGACTGGGACGGCACGAATTTCGAAAAACTTTCATATGACGCAGACAACAACAGATATATGAACGATGGCGCGAAGCCTGAACTGAAGGCAGATTTTGTTGAACCCGGAAGCGGAAAGAACGCTGCGTATCAGTGGACCGTCGCACAGGACGGAGTCATCAATGTGAAGGGTGAGTACACCAAGTTCCCCAACAGCGCAGATGAAAACGCTGATGGAACAACCGTCAGGTTCTTCCTGAACGGTCATGAAGAGAAGTGGCTCGGAGCGAATGACAAATACTCTGAAGACCATACAGTCACGTTCAATGAGTTCTATGAAGTGAAGAAGGGTGATGTCCTTACATTCGCGGTCAATCCGGAAGGAAATGATTCCTACGACGGAGGCAGGCTGTCAGTAACGATCAGCGATGCTGCAGCTCCGGGCGGTGATGAAGAACCTGAGGATCCCGATCGTGACAACAACACAGTCCTGGCTGAAGCATTCGGCAAACAGGGCAGTGACGGCTGGCATTATGGTATGTGTGACTGGGACAGCAAGAACTTCACCAAGCTCACATATGATGAAG
>CAMOPG010000151.1:0-5822 GCA_946622165.1 uncultured Erysipelotrichaceae bacterium | reverse complement strand
GATACATTTTCGATCATCCTTGCATATGTGCTGGGATTTCTTCTGCGTTTTCTGGACGCAAGCGAGAACATCACGTTCTATGCGGCATATTTTGAAAAACTGGTCGTTACGCTGCCGATCGTCCTGCTGATCAATTATCTGTTCTTTTACCTGCTGAAGGTAAACCGCTCCCTCTGGAAGTATACAGGTATTGATGAGGTGGCAAGGATCGGTCTTGCGACATTATGCGCGAATCTGATCTGGTTCCTGATCGTCTATTTCAAACCGATCAGACCGTATATCAGATCGATCCCTGTGATCGCGATGCTGCTGCAGCTGGTGATCATGCTGGGGATCCGTTTCGGATACCGCGCATACAGAACGAACTGGATGCGGAAACAGAAACATCACAATGCCGTGATCATCGGCGCAGGCTCTGCCGGCGCTCTCTTGTACCGCGACATTCTGACAAACGACCGCATCGACGCCAATGTCATCGGCTATATTGATGACAATCCGGTTCTGACAGGCAAGCGCATCAATGGCGTTACCGTGCTGGGAACCGTCAAGGATATTGCCGAGATCAACAAGAACCACCAGATCGATATCGTCTATGTCGCAATACCGAGCGCTTCGAAAAAGAGGATCGCAGAGATCATCGACAGCTGTTCCGCCCAGGGTCTGCGCACACAGATCATGGATTACCGCGTCAAGGAAAACCTGCAGGAAGTATCTTCTCTGCGTGAAGTATCCGTGGAAGATCTGCTTGGCAGAGAGGAAGTTCATCTGGATACGGATTCCATCTCCGATTATCTGACCGGCAGAAACGTCATGGTAACAGGCGGAGGCGGCAGTATCGGTTCCGAGCTGTGCAGACAGATCCTCAGATACAAGCCCACGCGTCTTGTGATATACGATATTTATGAGAACAACATGTATCAGCTCCAGCAGGAGATCCTGATGCAGAACAGAAAGACTCACCAGTACGACAATACCGAGATCATCTGCCGCATCGGCAGTGTCAGGGATTCGGTACGTCTCGATGAGATCCTGAATGAATTCCCCGCAGATGTCGTCTTCCATGCGGCTGCGCACAAGCATGTTCCGCTGGTGGAAGATTCCCCCAAGGAAGCAGTGAAGAACAATGTGTTCGGCACACTGAAAACACTGCAGGCATGCGTCAAGCACCATGTCGGACGCTTCATCCTGATCTCGACCGATAAGGCAGTCAATCCGACCAATGCCATGGGTGCGACCAAGCGTTTGACAGAGCTGATCATACAGGCAATGCGGAACAACGGCGTCACGAAGCTCGGCGCAGTGCGTTTCGGAAATGTGCTCGGCTCCAACGGATCCGTGATCCCGCTGTTCCGGGAGGAGATCCTCCATGGCGGTCCGGTTACCGTGACCGATCCTGAGATCGAACGCTACTTCATGACCATTCCGGAAGCTGCCAGCCTTGTTCTGCAGGCCGGCGCTTATGCGGATCAGGGTGATATCTTTGTGCTTGATATGGGCACGAGGGTCAAGATCCTGAAGCTTGCAGAAAATATGATCACACTGTCCGGCTATAAACCGTACGAAGATATTGATATCGAATTCATCGGTTTGAGACCGGGTGAAAAGATGTATGAAGAGATCAGTCTCGGCAATGAAAACCGCTATACCACAGCGAACAACCGTGTCTTTGTGAATGAGCGGATGGATATTGACAGAGATCATTTCTTCCGGGAACTCAAAGCATTATATGAGAAGCTGGACAGCGCATCGGATGAAGAGATCCATAACGAACTGTTCCGTCTGATCGATGAATACAAATGAGGATAAGATGTACGACCGCGTGATAAAAAGAATTCTGGATATCATCATTTCACTGGCTGTCATCCTTGTGCTTTCTCCCGTTTATCTGATCACAGCTCTGCTCGTCAGGGTGAAGCTGGGATCGCCTGTTCTGTTCTCACAGTTAAGACCGGGCTATCATGAAAAGATATTCCGGATGTACAAATTCCGTTCCATGACGGATGAGAGAGACGAAAACGGAAAGCTGCTGCCGGACGAGGTGCGCCTGACGCCGTTCGGGGCAAAGCTGAGAAGCACATCGCTGGATGAACTGCCGGAGATGTTCAATATCCTGAAGGGCGATATGTCGATCGTAGGTCCCAGACCCCAGCTGGTGCGTGACATCGTATTTATGACGGAAGAACAGCGGCACCGTGCGGATGTCAGACCCGGACTGACGGGTCTTGCCCAGATCAATGGCAGAAATGCCATCTCATGGAAAAAGAAGCTGGAATACGATCTGGAATATATCAGGAATGAGTCGTTCCTGTATGACCTGAAGATCTTCTTCGGAACCTTTGCGGCAGTATTCCGTCACGATGACATCAACATGGAAGGGGAAGCGACTGCCCTGGATATGGGTGACTGGCTGCTGAAGGAAGGAAAAGTCACCGAAGAGGAATATCTGAAGAAGCAGGAAGAAGCGAAAGAACTGATCCGCAGAAGCGGACTGTAACGCCATGAATTGACTTTTATGTGTGCGAACAGATACTATTATGATTGATTTCATAAGGTGTCTGAAGCACACTTTTATGTATGACCGGAGGTTGGATATGATTTATTGTGCATGCGGCTACTGTGGCACGGGTTCATCCGTTGTCTATCATCTGCTGAGTGAATATGACGGGATCGAAAGCGGAGATCTCGGTGATTACGAACATGTGATCCTGTATACGCCCAACGGGCTGTTTGATCTGGAGGATCATGTGCTGAGAAACAACGGCTGGCATAATTTTGACGCAGCGATCACGGCGTTCCGTGAAGAGATGATGCGTCTGAATGACAATGACTTCAAATGGTTCGGAGGTTTCAAGGCACGCTATGGGGATGCCTTTGAAAAGAATCTGAACGAATACATCGATGCGCTGACGCAGTATACGCTGCAGGGATACTGGTCCTATGACATGAAGGGCTATAAATTCGACGGCGTTCAGTTCACCAAGGATATGATCCGGAAAGCACAGGGCAAGGAACGTCCCAATCCCGGTATCATCATTGACCGCAGCGCAGACAACAACATTTACTATTCATTCATCAAGGAAGATGAATTCTTTGAGCATACACGCCGCTTCGTGAACAACTACATGAAGATGATGTACGGGGATGCAGAGAAGATCAATGCGAACCAGTTCCTGCTGCCGCACAATCTGTTCCGCATCGGAAACTATTTCGGCAAGGACCTGAAGTCCATCATCGTCGACAGGGATCCCAGGGATCTGTACATCATTACGAAATATGTATGGCCGACCAAAGGCATCCGTTCCCGTTTCCCGATGAATGTCGATGATTTCTGCAGCTTCTATAAGGGCATGAGAGAGACTGTACGTCCATACGATCCGGAACTGGTCAGAACGATGCAGTTTGAGGACTTCGTATATAAATATGATGAGACAGTGGCACAGGTCGAGGAATTCTTCGGACTGGATCCGAAGGACCATACAAGACCCAAGACACATCTGAATCCTGCGATCTCGATCGCCAATACGCAGAACTGGAGGATCCGTCCCGAGTGGGCAGAAGAGATCAAGCCGATCGAAGATATGCTGGCGGACTACCTGTACGAGTTCCCGTATGAATATACTCCGGATCTGAAGGATACGAAGTTCCTGTAAGAGGCGGTATGTCATCCAATCGATCAAGCCGTGTCAGCAATGTTCTGAGGAATCTTGTGCTGGGCGGAGCAGCCAGGATCCTTTCATTGTTGTTTCCGTTTATCACCAGGACCGTATTTGTCAGACTCCTCGGTGAAGAATATCTGGGTGTCGGAGGACTGTTCTCGTCGATCCTGACACTGCTGAACCTGTCCGAGCTGGGTCTTTCCAGCGCGGTCGTCTATACCATGTACAAGCCCCTGTCGGAAAAGAATGACCAGGAGGTATCCTCCCTGCTGAATTTCTACAAGGGCATCTATACAAAGATCATGCTGTTTATACTGGGTATGGGTCTGGCGATCCTTCCGTTCCTGGGACAGATCGTCAATACGGATCTGCCGCTGTCGGAGCTGCGGATCTACTATATCCTCTACCTGGCAAACAGCGCTGCTTCCTATCTGTATGTCTGGAAGAGCTCGCTCATCCAGGCAGACCAGAAGCAATACATCGTGACTGCTGCCAGCACGCTGTTCACAATGATCACACAGGTCGTGCAGATCCTGATCCTGCTGCTCAGAAGGGACTATACGCTGTACCTTGCGGCTGCCCTGGTATGCACGCTGCTGCATAACTTCTATATCTCATGGCGGGCAGACAAAATGTATCCGCATATCGCTGCCATCAGACCGGAAACGCTTCCTGCTGAAAAACAGAAAAGCATCTTCGGTGATGTCAAGGCGATGTTTGCCTATAAGCTGGGCGGCGTGTTCCTGAACTCGACCGACAACTTCTATATCAATTCCCTGATCAATGTCAAAATGGTCGGCAGATACAACAACTACATAGCCTTGTCTACCTCATTGACCGCGATCACATCCTACGTCTATCAGTCCATTATCCATTCCGTAGGCGACTTCAATGTCGAGCACAGTGAACAGGAGAAAAAAGGACTGTTTGATGAGATCATGCTGCTGTACTGCTTTGTGGCAGTCATCCTGTTTGCAGGCTTCTACTGCACGAGTTCTCCGATCGTTAAGATCTGGCTGGGCGAGGAGCGTGTCCTGGATCAGCTCACAGTGCTTGCGATCGGCATCAACATCTTCCTGCCCCAGATCCTTTATCCGATCTGGATGTTCAGAAGAACAACGGGTGTATTCAGACAGACCAGAAACATCCTGATCTATGCAGGCGTTGTCAACCTGATCCTGTCATATATCCTGGGCAAACGCATGGGTCTTTCAGGCATCATCCTGGCGACCAGTGTTTCCCGGCTGCTGACATCATTCTGGTTTGAACCGGTCGTACTGTATAAGGTGATCTTCCCGAGCTATCATGTCAGCGGCTATTTCCTGACAGTCATCAAGAGTCTGTTCATTGCGGTTCTGTCGATCGTCTGCTTTGACAGGCTGTCATTCCTGCTGCCCTCAGGCATCATCGGTGTCCTGCTGGCAGTGATCCTCTCATTTGTGCTCTCCATGGCATGGCTGCTGCTGTTCAACTTCCGCGACCCGTCCATGAAGAAAGTCCTGAATACCGTAAAAGGGATCATCAAGCGTCATTGAGGTGTTTATGCTGAAAACAGAACGTATCCTGAAAACCGAAGAAGCACTGCATCGTGAATTTGAAAACGGCAGGGGCTTTGATTACGACTGGCAGAGATTTTACCGCTATGAACATTCCATGCGCGTCGCATCCATCGGCGCATATATTGCCAGAGAAGAAGGGCTTGATGAAGAAGCGATGATCTGTGCCTGCCTGCTCCATGATGCCGCATATTTCAGAGGCTTCCGGGACAGACAGGAATGGGTGGACCATGGCAGAAATTCCGCACTGATCGCAAGACCCGTATTTGAAGAACTCGGATTCCCGGAAGACATGGTGGAACAAATGTGCTTCGGCATCTCCACGCACGTGGATGAAGAAAAGGATTTCCCCAGACCCTGGACGATCTTTGAACGGACGATCAGAAATGCGGATGATATCGACAGATATGACGTGTACCGTCTGTATGAGACACTGCAGATGGGGCACTTTGAGGAACTTTCCCTGTCAGACAAGCTGGTTTTCCTGGAGAACAGACTGGATATTCTGAAAAACGGTCCGGAACCGGCAATGGTAACGGAAACAGCACAGAAGCTCTGGGATGATCATCTGAACTATCAGATCGGGTTTATCGAGCGGATGATCAGACAG